>DATNKQ010000317.1:0-11500 GCA_035603315.1 Thermoanaerobaculia bacterium | reverse complement strand
GGCGGTCGAGCAGACGATCGCCGCCGGCAAGATCCGCGAACACCTTCTGACCCTTGCCGCCGGCCGGTACCTCGCAATCACCATGGAGCAGCGGGGAGTGGACCTGCGGGCGACCCTGACCGGCCCCCTCGGGGACCGGCTGGCCGAGGAGGAGCTCGCGGAATGGTCGGGGGTCAAGCTGCTCGCGCTCGTCACTCCGGAGGCGGGGGTCTACCGCCTCACGGTCTCGGCCCGCCCCGGCGCGGCGGGGACTTACCGCTTGAGGATCGCCGAGCTGCGGCCGGCGGTGACAGGCGATGGCGCCCGCGTCGCGGCTCAGAGGGCGTTCTCCGTGGGGCGGCGGCTGGGGAGGGAGGACACCGCCGCGGCCACCCGGCGCTCCCTGGCCAAGCTCGGGGAGGCGGTGGCGCTGTTCCGCCGCGCCGGCGACGCCCGGGGCGAGGTCGACGCCCTCAACGAGAGCGGCGGCCGGCACACCGAGCTCGGCGAAGCCCGGGAGGCGATCCCCCTCTGCGAGCGGGCGCTGGCGCTCGCCCGGCAGGCGCATTACGAGCCCGGCGCCGCCCGGGCGCTGAACAACGTGGGCCTTGCCCGCGCCAGCCTGGGCCAGACCGACGCGGCGCTGGCGGCCTATCGTCAGGCGCTGGCGCTATGGGAACGGCTCGGCGACCCGGCCGAGAAGGGCAGGACCCTGCACAACACGGCAGTTCTCTACATCGACCTCGGGCAGGCGGACCAGGCTCTCGACCTCTTGACGCGGTCGCTGCCCCTGCGGCACGCGGCCGGCGACCCGGGAGCCGAGGCGTCCACCCTCAACAGCATGGGCGGGGTCTATCTGTGGAACCTGGGAGAGATCGATCGGGCGCTCGACGCCCTGCAACGCGCGCTGGCGCTCTGCCGGGCGGCCGGCGATCGCCGGACCGAGGCCTCCGTTCTCAACAATCTGGCCGCCGTCTACCGGCGCCGCGGCGATCTGGAGAAGGCGCTCTCGACCTACGGCGAGGCGTTCCGCCTCAACCGGCAGCTCGGCGACCCGGCGAGCGAGGCGAAGGTCCTCCACGCCGCGGGCAACCTGTATCTGGAGCTCGGCGACCTGCCGAAAGCGCAGGAGGACTACGGGAGAGCCTTCGCCCTCTACACCGCGGCGGGCAGCCTCGACTTCCAGGCCAACCTCATCTCGACGATCGGTTGGGTCTACCAGCTCCAGGGCAACCCGGGCGAGGCCCTGGCCCACTATGCACGCGCCCTCGACCTCAGCCGGCGGACGAAAAGCCCGCGGGTGGAGGCCCTGGCGCTCCACCGCATCGGCGTCGCCCGGCTCGCGCTCGGCCAGCTGAACGACGCCCGGGTCTCGCTGCAGAGAGCGCTCGCCCTGGAGCAGGCAGGCCGTGACCGCTCCGAGGAGGCGCGCACGCGGCTGGAGCTGGGCAGCGTCCTCGGAGCATCGGGGGAGATGGCGGGAGCAAATGGCCAATTCGCTCAGGCGCTCGAGCTGAGCCGCCAAGTGGAGGACTCGAGCATCGAGGCGGACTGCCTCCTCCACCAGGCGCGGCTCGCCCGCGACGAAGGTGATCTCGAACGCGCCCGCGAGCGGATCGAGGCGGCGCTCTCGATCATCGAGTCGGTCCGCAACAACGTCACTACCCACCAGCTGCGGCTCTCTTTTTTCTCCACCAAGCGCGCCTATTACGAGCTCTACATCGACGTCCTCCTGCGGCTCGAACGGCAAGCGCCGGGGCAGGGGCATCTCGCGGCGGCGCTGGCGGCGAGCGAGCGCGCCCGCGCGCGCGGCCTGCTCGACCTCCTCGCCGAGGGCCGGGTGGACGTGCGCAGCGGCATTGCGCCAGAGCTCAAGCGCCGGGAGGAGGAGATCGCCGACCGGCTGTCCCGGTCCCAGTACCAGCTCGGGCGCGAGCTCGCCCGGGGGTCCGGAAGGCCGGGGAGGGTCGACGCCCTGCGCCGGGAGCTCGCGGAGGCCGAGGGGGACCAGCAGGCGCTGGAGCTCGAGATCCGGCGCCGCCACCCGAAGTACGCCGAGGTGCGCTATCCCGTCCCCTCGCAGCTGGCGGAGATCCAGCAGCTCTTGGACGGGCGCACGGCCCTTCTCGAGTTCGCCCTGGGGAACGACCGCTCGGACCTTTTCGTCATCACGCGGGAGCGCCTCGCGGCCTACCCGCTGCCGCGGGCGGCAAGGATCGCCGGGCTCGTGCAGAGCCTGCGGGCGGCCCTCGAAACGCCGGGAAGACGGCTTCGCGACCCCTACCTGAAAGCGGCGGGCGAGCTCTACGACGAGCTTCTCGCGCCGGCCCTCCCGCCGCTCGCCGGCAAGTCGCGGCTCCTGATCGCGCCGGACCGCGATCTCTACCTCCTGCCATTCGAGGTGTTGCTGACCGCGCCGGGCGCCGGACTGCCCTATCGGGACCTGCCCTTCCTGCTGCGCCGGTACGCCATCGCCTATGTGCCCTCGGCGAGCGTCCTGGCGGGGCTTCGCGAGCCCCGGAGCGAGCCGGTCGCCCAGGGGGACCGGAAGCTGCTGGTGGCCTATGGGGATCCCCTCTACGACGAGGCTGCCGGCGGGGAGCTGGCGCTCTCCTCGACGGAGCGCGGCGCGCGCGGCACGACTACGCCCACGCCGGTGCGGGCGCGCTGGGAACTGTCGCGGCTGGCGCAGTCCGGGCGCGAGGTCCTGGGGGTGGCCGGCCTCTATCGTCCCCGGGAGGTGGCCGTCTACCTGCGCCAGCGCGCGACGGAAGAGAACGTCAAGAACAACCCGCTCCTCCGGGCGGCGCGGCGCCTTCACTTCGCGACCCACGGGCTGCTCTACGAGTCGCGGCCGCAGTTCTCGGGCCTCGTTCTGACGCGCTCCGGGAAGGAGGATGGCATCCTGCGGGTGTACGAGATCTTCAATCTCAAGCTGAGCTCCGATCTGGTCGTTCTCTCCGCTTGCGAGACCGGGCTCGGGCAGGAGGTCACCGGCGAGGGCATCGTCGGGCTTTCGCGGGCTTTCCTCTACGCGGGCACACCGAGCGTCCTGGTCAGTCTCTGGGACGTGGCGGACGCCTCGACCCCCGAGCTCATGGTCAACCTGTATCGCGGGCTGGACGTCTTGCAAGAGAAGGCGGAGGCGCTGCGGCAGGCGAAGCTCGAAATGATCGCCTCGGGGCCGTACGCCCACCCCTTCTACTGGGCTCCCTTCGTCCTCATCGGGGAACCGAGGTAATCTCTCGACTGTAACCTTCGTTTCCGGATTTCGCCATTGGTGGGGGAGTCCCGCTCGACACAGGCAAGTTTCGAGCGGTAGACCTTGACGGGAGGAGAGATCCATGGCCGACGATGGCAATACCTATGTGATTCCACCCAAGCCGCGAGCCCCCAGCAGCATCGCCCTGCGTTCGACCAGCATCGTGCTGGCCCTCCTTGGCCTGGTGGCGACCGCCTGCGGGTCGATCACCGCCGCGCTGGCTCTGGGCGGCCTCGCCCTGGCGGTCAACGCTCTCGACCTGGTCTTCGGCCTGCTGGCCCGTCGAGGCGAATCTCCGCCGATGCGGAAGTAGGGCTGAAGGCTCCTAGGCGCCGCGGGCCAAGGCGACGGCGTTCTCGATGCAGTCGGGGACCGAGACGCCGGAGAGGAAGTTGCCGCCGATGGCGAGGCCCGGCAGGGACTCTTCGATCTCCCGCGCGAGGGCGACGAAGCGGCCATGGCCGACCTCGTACTGCGGGATGGCGCGCGGCCAGCGGCGCAGGTGGCGGAAGACCGGCTCGCCGGTGATTCCCAGGGCTTGGCGGAGGTCACCCAAGATGAGCCTGAAGATTTCATCGTCGCCCAGTCCCGCCGCCTCCGGATCGGTGCGGCCGCCCAGGAAGGCGGAGAGGGCGACGTGTCCGGCCGGCGCCCGCTCGGGGAAGACGGCGGAGGAGAAGAGGCAACCGAGGATGCGGAGACCCTCGCGCCGCGGCGCCAGGAAGCCGAAGCCGTCCAGCGGGTGGGCGACGTCGGCGCGCCGGTAGCCGAGCCCGGCGACGGCGACCGGCGCGTAGGGGATCTCGGCGAGGGCGCGGCTGCGGCCGGCCGTCAGCTCGTCGAGGAGGCGGGCAGCGACGTCGGCGGGGACGGCCAGCACCACCCGCTCGGCGGCGATCGTGCCGGCGGCGGTCTCGGCGACGAATCCGCCGCCGTCGGCTCGTCGGAGTCGCGTGCAGGCGACCCCGGTGCGCACGTCGCCGATCTCGCGCGCCAGGCACCGCGGCAGCTCCTCCAGACCGCTTCGGAAGGAGATCATGAGGCCGCGTGGAGCGGACCCTTTCCGGCGCGCCAGGGCGCCGCGGATCAAGCTGCCGTGCTCGCGCTCGAGGGCGGCGATCTTCGGCACCGCCCAGCGCACCGACAGCCGCTCGGGATCGCCGGCGTAGACCCCGGAGACGAAGGGACCGACGGCGTAGTCGAGGAAGGCCGGCCCCAGGCGGCGACGGACGAAGGCGGCTACCGTCTCCTCGACGTCGCCTGCCGGGCGCGGCACCCACGGCTCGCGGAGGAGGCGGAGCTTGGCTGCCGGCGGGAAGAGCGGCGTGGCGAGGAATCCCAGCGGCCCGGCGGGGAGGGGGACCAGCCGCCCGTCCTTCCACAGGTAGCGGCGGCGGGCGGCGGGGGAGGCCGTGAGCTTCTCGGCCGCCAGCCCGCAGTCGGCGATGAGCCGGCCGACGCTCGCGTGGCTCTCGAGGACGGTGCTGGGGCCGAGCTCGAACCGCCAGCCCTCCGCGGCGAGCGTCTCCATCGCGCCGCCCACCCGGTCTGAAGCCTCGAGCACGGCGACCGTCAGCCCTCCCCGCTTGAGCTCGAAGGCCGCGGCCAGGCCGGAGATGCCGCCGCCCACGACCAGGGCGTTCACCCGCTCTGTCGGTTGGCTGCTCACGGTCAGGCCGGGAAGGTCGCCAGCAGGCCGCGCACGAAAGCGAGCTCGTCCGCGTTGACGGTGTGCCCCAGCGCGGGATAGATCCGCTCCGTGACCTCTCCGCCCAATCCCGCGAGCACGCGCGTCGACTCGTCCACCCGCTCCTTGGGGACGTGCGGGTCGCGGTCGCTGCAGCCCAGGAAGACGGGCGTGCCGGCGAGCGAGCCCGGGTCGTTGCGCGGCATGCCGGGCGGACCGATGAGACTGCCCGACAGCCCGACGACCCCGCCGTAGCGGCGGGCGTTCCTGGCCGCGAATTCGAGGGCGAGGCAGGCGCCCTGCGAGAAGCCCAGGAGGACAGTGCGTTCGGCGGGGATCCCCTCTTCCCGCAGCCGTTCCATCACGCGCCCCAGGAAGGCGAGGGCGGAGGACAGCCAGGGCTCGTTCTGTTCCAGCGGCGCCAGGAATCGCGCGGGATACCAGGCATGCCCGCTCGCCTGGGGCGCCAGGTAGGCGAGGTCCGGCCGATCGAATTCAGCCGCCAGGTCGAGGATGCTCTCGGCGGTCGCCCCTCGGCCGTGGACCAGGATCATCGCCGCCGTCGCCTCCCCGAGGGGCCGGCCGGCCGCGAGGACGGGCTGGCCCCGATGGGGATCGCGCGGGTCGTGCGGGTTGTGGAGATTGCGGGGATCGGCGGAAGGGGAGATCAAGCGGCGCCTCGCACCGGCTGCCCCACGGCGATCGGTGCCAGGGGCGGCAGCGCCTCTTCGATCTCCGCCCGCGCCGGCTCGAGCCAGGGTGGGAGCTTGAGCGCGCTCCCCAGGCTCGCGACGGGCTCGTCGACGGTGAACCCCGGCCCATCGGTGGCGATCTCGAACAGCACTCCACCCGGCTCGCGGAAATAGATCGAGCGGAAGTACTGCCGCTCCTGGACCGGAGTCACCTGCAGGCCGCGCTCGGCGAGCGTCCGCTGCCAGGCGAGCTGCTCGGCGTCGTCGGCCGCTCGCCAGGCGACGTGGTGGACGGTGCCCGCCGAGATCCGGCCGCGGGCGGCGTCGGGGGAAGCGAGGATATCGACCCTCGTCCCGCCGCCTCCGGCCCCGGTCTCGAAGCGGAAGCGCCCTGGGCTCTCGTCCGTCGGCCGAAACCCCATCGTCGCCGTCAGGAGCGCCGCGGTGACGTCGGGGTTCCATTCGGTGAGGGTGACGCCGTGGAAGCCGCGCACGGCGACCTCCGCCGGCACCGGCCCGCCCTCCCAGGGCGCGATCTCGGCGGCGCCGGCCAGCTCGACGAGCTCGATCTCGAGCCCGTCGGGGTCGCGCAGGACCAGGACCTCCTCGGCGAAGCGCCCGCGCGGCCCTTCGATTTCGACGCCGTGGGCCTCGAGGTGCGCGATCCAGCGGCCGAGACTGCCTTCCGGCACGGCGAAGGCGATCCTCGTCGCCTGGCCGGCGCCGCGGCTGCCGAGCTTGGCGTGCGGCCAGGGGAAGAAGGTGAGGAGGGTCCCCGGGCGCCCCGTCTCGTCGCCGTAGTAGAGGTGGTAGCTGCCGGGGTCGTCGAAGTTGACCGTCTTCTTGACCAGGCGCAACCCGAGGACGCCGGTGTAGAAGTCGACGTTCTTCTGCGGGTCGCGAGCGATGGCGGTGACATGGTGGATGCCGGCGATCTGCATGGAGGTCCTAACAAGGCGGGTTGCGACCTATATTCTCGACAGTCCGCTGGCGCCCCCCACCCGCGGCGGGTCCTGTCACGGCGCCGTTTCCCGCGCGACGGCACGCGCGGGATCCCTCGGCACCGCGCCACCCGCCGCTCCCCCGGTGTCGGTGGCGATCGAAGACCTCCCTTGCCGGCCGATGAGAGACCGGCAAGGGTGGACGATCTACTTCGGGGCGGGTGGCGGCAGGGTGGGGACCCGTCCTGGCGTCCAGGGGGCGCCGGCGGCTTCCATCTGGTCCTCCAGCTTCTTGAGGTCGACGTCGATCAGGGTGTGGAGCTTGGCGAGGGCCGGCGCGAACTCGTCGCGCGCGCTGGCGTAGGCGTCGAGCTGCACCTGGGTGGCGGCCGCGCTGGAGCTCCAGTGGCCCTCGACGACCCCCTGCACGCGCTCGACGATCGACGGCGGGGTGGGCTCGTTGTGGCTGGCGATCACGCTGTCGCCGA
Source organism: Thermoanaerobaculia bacterium (assembly GCA_035603315.1). GTDB lineage: Bacteria > Acidobacteriota > Thermoanaerobaculia > Multivoradales > UBA5704 > DATNKQ01. The sequence goes on along the minus strand of DATNKQ010000317.1, from coordinate 4,451 downwards.
CGAGGGCGGCCTGCAGGTCGGTCAGCCGGACGCGCAGCGACCGCGCCTCCTCGGCGAGGCGGGGATCGGCCGCCGGCGTGTCGAGGAGCGCCTTGTCGATGTGGTCGAGGCGGGTCTTGGCCTCGGCGGCGGCGCGGACGGCGCCCATCACCACCCGCTGCAGGCGGGCGGTGTCGCGCTCGAAGGCGACCAGGGCCGCGCGGTCCTCGGCCGGCAGGCTGCCGATGCCGAGCGGCGCGGCCACCACCGTCTGCGGCTCGCCCAGCGGCGTCACCTTGCCGCCCACGCGCTTGGCGAGAGAGACCTTGTAGGTTCCCGGCGCCACCATCGGACCGGTCTCCGGCGAGTCAAAGGGGCCGACCTCCGTCGCCTTGAGCTCGACGGGGTTCGAGGGCGGATAGCGGAGGTCCCAGGCCACGCGGTGGAAGCCGGAGGTGACGGGCCCCGTCAGCCGGCGGACGACGTGGCCGTCCTCGTCGGTGACGGTGAGGAGGATCTGCGGCGCCGGCTCCTGCTCCTCGGCCCGCAGCGCATCCCAGGACGGGTAGGTGACGGCCTCGCCCTCCTTGGCGAGCTTCTTCTCCGCCTCTTGCCGCAGCTTCTTCAGGCTCTTCAGCTCGTCGCGCAGGAAGTAGGTGAAGACGGCGCCGAACGGCGGGTTGGGGGCGACGTAGAACGACGCTCCCTGGAACCCTTCGCCTCTTCCGCCGAGCGGCTGCGACGGATTGTAGAGGAGGGCCGGCTTGACCGGGAAGAGCTTGGCCTCCTGCTCCAGGGTCTGAGTTGTGACCTGGCGCAGCGGCGTCACGTCGTCGAGGATGAAGAAGCCGCGGCCGAAGCTGGCGAGCACGAGGTCGTTCTCGCGCTTCTGGATCACCATGTCGAAGACGGGGATGGGCGGCATTCCGCCCTTGAGCTGCACCCACTTGCGGCCGCCGTCGGCGGCGAAGAAGAGGCCGAACTCGGTGCCGGCGAAGAGCAGGCCCGGCCGCGCCGGGTCCTCGATCACCGCGTAGACCGTGCCGCGCTCCGGCAGGTCGCCGGCGATCGAGGTCCAGGTGCGGCCGCGGTCGGCGCTCTTCAGGAGGTAGGGCTTGAAGTCGCCCATCTTGTGGTTGTCGAAGGCGGCGTAGACGGTGTCGGCGTCCTGCGGCGAGGCCTCGACGCGGGAGACGTAGGTCATCTCGGGGATACCGGGGAAGCGCTCGATCTTGCGCCAGCTTGCGCCGCCGTCCTCGGTGACCTGGATCAGCCCGTCGTCGGTGCCGACGTAGATCAGCCCCTCCTTCTTGGGCGATTCGGAGAGCGCGACGATGTTGCCGTAGAACGAGGTCGAGGCGTTCTTGGCGACGGCGTCGATGCTCCAGATCTGGCCCATGACCTTGATCTTGTTGCGGTCGAGCTGGCGGGTCAGGTCGGGCGACATCGGCCGCCAGTGGTTGCCGCGGTCATCGCTGCGGAACAGGCGGTTGGCGGCGAAGTAGAGGCGGGTGTGCGAGTGCGGGCTGATGAGGAGGGGCGAGTCCCAATTGTAGCGCAGCGGCGGCTCGCCCTTGCCCGGCAGCGGCTGGATGGCGATCTGCTCGCCGTTCTTGCGGTCGAAGCGGACGAGGTTGCCGTACTGCGCCTCGGCGTAGACGATGTTCGAGTCCTCGGGATCGACCTGCGTCTGGAAGCCGTCGCCCCCCTGGGTGACGAACCAGTCGGCGTTGGTCCCGCCGTTGACGCTCGTCGTGCGCGAGGGGCCGCCCAGGCTGAAGTTGTCTTGGGTGCCGCCGAAGACGTTGTAGAAGGGCTGCGCGTAGTCGATCGCCACGTTGTAGAACTGGGTGATCGGCAGGTTGGCCTTGAACCCCCAGGTGGCGCCCCGGTCCCAGCTCTCGTAGACCCCGCCGTCGCAGCCGTTGAGGAAGTGCGAGGTGTTGTCGGGGTCGACCCACAGGACGTGGTTGTCGGAGTGCTTGTCGGGCTCGCCCAGCCGGTGGAAATTCTTGCCGCCGTCGTCCGAGACCGTCATCCAGACGTCCATCGAGTAGACCCGGTCGACGTTCACGGGATCGGCGAAGATGCGCTGGTAGTACTGCGGGCTCGAGGTGACCCGCTCGTTGCGCCGCTCCCAGTTGCCGCCGCCGTCCTGCGAGCGGAAGAAACCGCCGGCCCCGTTGGCCGCCTCGACGATGGCGAAGACGACGTCGGGGTTGACAGTCGAGATGGCGAGGCCGATGCGCCCCATCTCCTCCTTGGGCAGCCCGGCCGTCAGCTTCTTCCAGCTCGCCCCAGCGTCGGTCGACTTGTAGAGGGCGGACTCCGGGCCGCCGTCGATGAGCGTCCAGACGTGGCGGCGCCGCTGGTAGGCGGCGGCGTAGAGGACGTCGGGGTTGCGGGGATCGAGGACGACGTCGGTCACCCCCGTGTTCTCGCTGATCGCCAGCACCTGCTTCCAGCTCCTGCCGCCGTCGCTCGTCTTGTAGAGGCCGCGCTCGCCACCCGCCGACCACAGCGGGCCCTGCGCCGCCAGGTAGACGGTCTTCGAGTCGCGGGGATCGATGACGATCCTGCCGATGTGCTCGGAGGTCTTCAAACCGACGTTCTCCCAGCTCTTGCCGCCGTCGAGCGACCGGTAGACGCCGTCGCCGTAGGAGACACTGCGCTGGCTGTTGTTCTCGCCCGTCCCCACCCAGACGATCAGGGGATTCCTGGGGTCGACGGCGAGGCAGCCGATCGAGTAGGACGACTGGCCGTCGAAGACCGGGCTCCAGGTGGTGCCGGAGTTGACCGTCTTCCACACCCCGCCGGAGGCGGCGGCCACGTACCAGACGTTCTTCTGCCGCGGGTCGACCGCGAGGTCGACGACGCGGCCCGAGGTCAGGGCCGGGCCGATGCCGCGCAGCTCGAGACCGGAGAAGGTGTCGGCGTTCCACCCCGGCTTCTTCGACTCGGTCTTGTCGGACTTTTTGTCGGACTTCTGGTCGGACTTCGATGCGGCGTCGTGGGCGGCGGCCATCGGCCCAGCGGCCAGGATGCCGAGGATCGCGAACGCGAAAAGGGCTCGTTTCACCGTTTTTTCTCCAGGAGAGGATCGTTCATGGGGCCGCGGGCACGTAGATGCCCGGCAGGTGGAGCTGGGAAGAGGTCGCCTCGAGGGCCGCGAGATCGGTGGCGACGAGGCTCGCGAGCTCCGCTTCGTAACCCGCGAGCTCCTGCTTCTCCCGCGCGTACTCCTGCCGCATTCCGGCGGTGGGCGCGCCGAGCCCGTCCTTGACGGTGTCGAAGAGCGGCGCCAGGCGCGAGTAGAGCTTGGCGCCCCCCTTCATGGCGAGGATGTCGTAGACCACCTCCGCCTTGGGGTTCTCGATCCGGGCGTCCAGGCCGTCGAGCTTGGCGATCAGGTCGGTCGAGGACTTGACGAGCGCCGCCGCCTTGGAGTCGTTCTTCAAGACGTCGTTGCGCGCCGCGAGCTGCTGGCGCAGGAGGCGCAGGCGGGTGACGGTGTGGGTGAGCCGGCTCACCGACTCCCGGACGGCGAGCGCGAGATCGAGCTGCGCCGCGAGGTCGGCCGGCGAGACCCGGCTCCGCGGGTCGGGCAGGATCTTGAGCGGCGTCGTCTGGCTCTTGCCGTCGACGGTCAAGCGCACCGTGTATTCGCCCGGCACCGCCGTCGGCCCGAAGGCCGGGAAGCCGGAGTCGAGCTTGGCGCCCGGGATCATGTCGGCCCCGGCCCAGGTCAGGTCCCAGGTGGCGAGCTGCACCCCCGCCTCCTTGGGGATGGCGAGCTTCTTGAACGCCTCCTCTTCCTCCGTTTCGTACTCGCTCGAGCCGGTCGCCTCGCGGGGCTTGCTGGTGAGCGTGTTCACGAGGGTGCCCTTGGCGTTCAGGACGTCGATCGTCACCTCTCCCTTGGGAGCGTTCTTCAGCCAGTAGTAGATGTGGGCGCCGGCCGGAGGATTGTCGGTGCCCCAGCCGCCGCGGAAGGCGCCGTGGTAGGCCCAGAGGACGGCGTCCGGCGCCGCGAAGAGGTGCACGTCCTGGGCGGTCACCTGGGGGGAGATCTCGAAGAGCGGCTGGCGGTCGTCGAGGATCCACATCGAGCGGCCGAGGGTGGCCAGGACCAGGCTCGAGTCCTTGATCGCCAGGTCGTGCACGGCGACGGTCGGCAGGTTGAGCTTGAGCGAGCGCCAGGTCGCCCCGTCGTCCTGCGAGAAGGAGACGCCGGTCTCGGTGCCGACGTAGAGCATGCCCTTTTTCGTCGGGTCCTCGCGGACGACGTGGAGGTAGACGTCGCGCGGCAGCCCGGCGTCGAGGCGCTTCCAGGAGCGCCCGAAGTCGCTCGTCTTCCAGAGGTAGGGGCGCATGTCGTCGAGCCGGTGGGCGTCGACGACCAGGTAGGCGGCGCCGGCGTCGAAGTGGGAGGGCTCGATGCCGGCGACCGTGCCCCACTCGGGGAGGCCGGG
>DATNKQ010000312.1:0-12439 GCA_035603315.1 Thermoanaerobaculia bacterium | reverse complement strand
CCTGAGGGCAGCTCTTGAGGAGGATATGCCTCGGCTTAAGAGGCTTGTCGGTCAGCAGCCAGAACTAGCCGTGACAGTCGCGGAAGAGCAGCTGCTGCCCGCCTGGGCGCGGAACGATGCGAGCGATGGAGCGCTGGCTGTGCGCGAGCTTCGAGCAGTGCGCGCAATCGGCTCCGCCCTCTCAGGCGCCCGTCGCGATGACTTGATCGCTGATGCCGTGGCCGCGATTGAACGCTCGGCCGGACTTGCGCGTGGGGGTTCGCTTGCTCAAGCGCATCTCATGTACACAGCAGCACTCCAACTCTGCAACGGCAAGCGCGTAGATCAAGGGCTGCAGTTGTTGGGTAAAGCTCGCGATCTTTTCCGCGCCGCCGAAAGCCCCTTTGCGAACGCGGCCACGATCGCGCTCGCCGGCTGCCAGTATCTTAAGGCTGACTATGGCGCCGCCCTTAAGCTGGTGCAACCGCTTGCGGACAGTGAAGACCTGCGTCACTACCCGCGCCTACGTGGCAAGGCCCTATGGATCACGGGACTGGCTTCGCTTTCAGAAGGACGGCCAACTGCGGCGATTTACGCCTACCAATCGGCAAGGGAGGCTTTCTCGGAGAATGGCTTCCTTGAAGCTGTCGGCGCGGTCGACCTGCTCCTCCACGAGGTACGCCTGTATGTCGGCGACGAAGCTGACCCGTGGCACTCTCTACGCAGTGCCATGGCCGCTGCGGTCGAAGGCGGCGATCGCGTGCGCCTGTTCAATGCCTTTGATACAGCCGCCGACCAAGCTGCGAGGCAGGGACACTTGAAGGCCGAAGCTCACCTGCGCCTGGAAGTCTTACGCTGGGCATACGCCGATCCCGATCCGGCTGGAATTGCCCATGCGCTCCTGCGCTTGGCTGAGAATTCCCTACGCAGCGGCAATGCCAAGGCAGCGCTAACGGAACTAAAGTTGGCCCGGCAGGCCTGCGCCAGAATCTCCCAACGCGAAAGTCGGAAACAGCGCGAAGCCGACATTCTGGTTATGGAAGGCAACGCGAAGCTGGCCTTGGATCCACTGGCTGCTCTGGCGATGCTCACTGGTGCTCTCAAGACCTACCGCTCTGAGGGCTTCCGATTCCACATCATGGAGCTGTGCCTGCTGCGCGCCCGGGTTCTCCTCGCGGTCGGGCGACAAACCGAAGCTCTCGCTGATGTTCTTGGTGGCCTCGAAGAATTCGAAAGCCAGCGCGGGAGCCTCGAGCAGGAACACCTGCGCATCGAGTTCTCGGATCAGCAACGCGAGCTGCTGGACCTGGCAGTGGGCCTTCTAGCCGATGCACCCGGAAGGATGGCCGACGCCTTCGCTTATGCAGAGCGGGCGCACGGGCGCACTCTCCTCGAAGCGTTCGAAAAACGTAGCCGACAGCCCGAGGAGACGAGGACACATGAACCTTTCCTGGCCTCGCTTCACCCTCTACCGCTCGACGAAGTGCGGCGACGGTTGCCCAAGTCGCTCGCTCTGGTCGAGTATGCCCTACTAAAAGACCGGTTGCTTGCCTGGGTGATACAGCGCGATCAGGTCAATCTAGTTCGCATCGCTGTGAGCCGGGCCTCTCTGGAGCAACTGACCGGCGCGCTCCTTCGCGAGCTGAAGGGAGGCAGCGACGATCGGTCAAGCCTCACTCACAGCCAAGAGGCAGTCTTCCAGGCGCTGATCGCTCCGCTGCTTCGTTATCTTCCGGCCACAGAGCCGGTGGTTTTCGTCCCGGACCGCGTCCTGGCGGAAATTCCCTTCGCATGCTTACGGGACCCCTCCAGCGGTCACTTCCTCGTCGAGGAGAGGCCGACCGCCATCGCCGCCAGCGCGAGCCTCTACCTCGAGAGCCTCGAGCGCGACAGCGAGCTGTCCCAAACGCAACGTAGTCTAAGCGCTCTTTTGGTCGGCGACCCTAACTTCGATCACCAGCTTTATCCGGCGTTACCGTCGCTCCCTGGAGCGAGAAAGGAGGTCGAAGCTATAGCACAGTTGTATCGCGGCTCTGCTGACCTGCGAGTTGGTGAGGCAGCAAGCCGCCAAGCCGTGCTTAGTCGGGGAGGAGAGCACGCCGTGCTGCATATCGCAAGCCACGCGGTTTCGAGGCGAGAGGTGCCTGCGCTCGCCTACCTGCCTCTCGCCGGGATCCGAGGCGCAGACGACGGAACGCTTTATGCCAAAGATATCGCTAGCTCACGATTTGATCACACACGCCTGGTTATTCTAGCCTCTTGTGATTCCGCCGCGGGGCGGATCTCCGCCAATGAGGGCATGCTCAGTCTAGCGAGATCCTTTCTTCAAGCAGGCGTACCAAGCGCTGCCGCGACACTGTGGGGTGTGCTCGACGGCAGCGCCTCGGAGCTATTTTATCGCTTTCACGCAGGTCTGATTGCCGGCCAGTCTCCAATGATAGCTCTACGGAACGCACAGTTGACGCTTTTGCACAGTAGCGAGCCACAGCTGCGTCGCTCTTCAGTTTGGTCGGGGCTCGAAGTATTCAATGGCACATCGGAACTCATACTTAACAAAGGAGAAAGGCATGGACATTAATTTTGCATTTAATTTCACAGGCCTCTGCGCATTCGTTCCCATCGGCGGAAGCCATAGGGTTGTCCTAATCAACGCCCGAGATGGAATGTCGGCTGACATGGTACACGTTGCAGCACTACTAGTACCTGTCGGGCAGTATGATACGAACTCGACCAGGCAACCGGACAAGACGTTTGACGGCTCTAACGGCCACTTCGAGAATTCTAGCATGTATGCTTTTTACTTGAACGATGACGACCTTGCGCTTTCTGCTGTAGGAACCAACGTACCAGCGCCTGCCATCGCAACGCCCACCAGGTCCTGTCCGCAGGAGGGTGTGGACGACAACTCATTCGCCTGGGTTGCCAACATGGCCGATCTGGGTACCGGAACAATGTCTGCAGACCATTACTCTGGCCGGCATCCAGCCAAGGTGCTGGCGCGCATCGACATTCCTGCGGGAATCACTCCGGCTACCCGTGACTTCGCACTCACTACTGATAGCAAAAACATTGTCCGGTGGAACTTTAAGGATTCGAACGGCAACCAAACCGCTAAGCCGCGCGCGCTTGCCGAAGTAGTCGGGATTGCGATCAGCGTTTCCGCGCAGCCAGTAAAGATAACGTCGATTTCGAATAACTGGAACATTCTCTTGAAACCGGGCTTTGGGTCACGGATAAGCATCTGGCTGGTGAATATGCCGGAGCTTGACATCCTCACCGACCGCAACGATCCCAAGAACCCACGCCAACCGGACGCTCACTTCGCGATGTTCTACAAAATGGCGAGCCCGACTGGTACAGTCTTTATTCCAAACCCTCTGGACAACTGCGGGCCTCCGGGAACGGGAATGGTCAGTAACCCGAAGTGTCCTCCGGCTCTATTTAGTGCACATCTCGATGCGGTCCCGAGCCTCAAGAAGAAGGTTGCGCCTAAAAAGCGGAGGTAACTATGAAGACGAACTTGAGCGGTATGCGCAAGAACAAGATGCTTGCCTTGATCGAGCTAAGGGAGCGAATCGGCCCACAAATTTGGCTCGAAGGCCCGAAGACTGTCGTCCTTGACATTTCCGGTGTCGAGCTGTTCTGGAGGTTTCCTCTTCTGAGCGGTCGGGAAAAGATGCGCATAGGTTTCGCCGACATCACGGCCCGGCCCGAACTGGGAACAGTCCTGCTGTCATTCTCGCCTGACGGAGTTTGGGACGAGAAGGAGGTCGTCGCAAAGGCGTCGGAGGCCGCACGCAAGCTCAGGTCCGGTATCGATCCCGCGACCGTCACGTTTGTAGCCTATAGTTACCCACGGGTGGCAGTGCGGTTCCCCGATCCTAAGGGTGATCTCCATGTTGATGCCTTCAGCCTTGCTTCGGTGGCGACCGGCGGCTTCGGTGGCCACGGAGCGCCGCTGTTTTCAGCCCTCTGGTCGCCCCTTGCCGCTACCCCGTTCACGGAAAGGTACCGAAACCGGTACATGCAACGCTTGAAGGATCTGAGCGGTATTCATGCAATGCAGCAGGCTCGTCCAGGACGCGAACCGGAACCCGCGGCGAAGACTACGTACAAGACCATTCCGCATTTCCCCTACCATAAAGTGATAACCTGCGTTTGGTGCGTCCCCGCCTGCATACAAATGATCTTGAGCTACTACCGCTATGAGTATGATCAGATCTCCCTGGCCGAAACGCTGGGCTTAGGAACTGCTGAAGACCCACGCATCCTACCCTGTTCACGACGGGAGTTCAAAGTGGTCAAGTCGGTCGGAAAGATGTCGAATAACGCTCTTGACGTGGAGATGAGTGCTTGCAACTACCAGTTCGTGTTCGAGTTCCCGCCGGAAATTGAGAGCAGTCGACCCGTGGTCGCGTTCACTGGCCAGCACGCGGTGGTGGTCATTGGTTACTCAACGACCCCGGTTTACGGCCAAGATTCGATTATTGGTTTTCATCTCTTTGATCCTGATCCGCAAGGTTCCAAGGGCTATAGCCAATGGATAACCTGGGTGCCGGACGCCTTCAGGCTCGCATTCTTTACCCAACTGCGTCAGGTAGGGTTGAGCCTCAATGTCGGGGTCACGTAACCCGAGATTGTGGAGCACTCTAGAGTGCGCATAACTCCAAGAGCACTGTAGCTATTACAGCGCGCTTAGTCCAATGGCATGGTAACGTTGAGTCATTGACCAGGCTGGCGACGTGTTTGAAGGCGTGAGCGAAACGCCTGCGCGATATTGGTGTAGCGCTGAGATTTAACGGATTGCGCCGGCCGCAGGCGCTGCCAGCCACCTCGATCTCGCCCGAGCGCCTCTGCACAGCAAATTGGCGCCACACCCGACGATCCCTCCGAAAGGGGGGATCGATCCCCATAATAAGGCTTGGAGAGGCCCATTATTATCCTGCGGCGTGAAAGCTCGTGGCTCACGGTGGGCCCAAGCGCCGCCGGAAAACCTCTGAAGTTCGTACGCGTACTGTAGCAGTCTTTCGGGAGAAGAAGAACAGAAGATTGTCTATCTGTGTATGGAGGGCGATGGGCGTCATGCAGATGCTGGGCAGCTTCCATCGTGATGCCTCTATAGGTCTGCGGACGGACGCGCCTGCAGTTCTCCCGGTCTTCGTGCAACGTCTCCTGTACAATCCGCGCCAAAGACTTAGGTGCTGCATTGCTCGCTAGAGCCCAACAGGGGTCGCCCGACCCCACGGACCCTCCCATGGCCCCGGAGGAGCTGTTTCTCTCGCAGCTTCCGCTCATCGAGCGGGCCGCCCGCTGGGCCTGCCGGAGGAGCCACTTCAGCCGCGAGGAGGTGGAGGACTTCGTCTCCACGGTCAAGCTCAAGCTCATCGCGGACGACTACGCAGTCATCCGTAAGTTCAAGGAGCGAAGCAAGTTATCGACCTACTTGACGGTCTGCATCCAGCGGCAGTTCCAGGACTACCTGAACCAGCTCTGGGGGAAGTGGCGGGCCTCGGCGGAGGCTCTGCGGCTGGGCGACCTGCCGGTCAAGCTGGAGGAGCTGGTGGGGCGGGACAGGCTCTCCTTCCCCGAGGCCTGCGAGGTGCTGATTCAGAGCTCCAAGGTGGAGGTCTCCCGGGAGGAGCTGGAGCGGATCTGGGCGCGGCTGCCGCAGAAGCTGCAGCGGCGGGGGGAGGGGGAGGAGGCGCTGCGGGACCTGCCGGCGCGGGAGGAGCCGCCGCAGGCGCGGGTCCTGGAGCGGGAGCTGCGAGGTGAAAAAGACCGGGTCAGGGGCATCCTGAATCAGGCCGTCGCGGCCCTGTCGGACGACGACCGACTGATCCTCAAGATGCGGGTCGAGGAGGACCGGCAGATCGCCGACATCGCCCGCGCGCTCGGGCTGGAGCAGAAGCCGCTCTATCGGCGGATGGAGCGCATTCTCAAGAACTTACGGGATGCTCTCGAGCGCGAAGGGGTGGATGGCGAACAGGTCGCCACTCTTCTGGGGTGGAGGGAGTAGGATGGCGGCGCGGACGGCGGCGCGGTGTCGTAAGGGAGGCGGAATGGGGCGATTTCGTCCGTCCAAGGGAGAGGGCGGTCCGCTCCGGTAGACAAAAATATGCGTGAAGCTGCATCCAACGAGGCCGACACCGCCGAGCACCCCGAGGCCGAGGCGCTCGCGGCCTTCGCCGATGGCGGGCTGGCGCCCGAGGAGCGGGCGGCCGTGCGGGCGCACCTCGCCCGCTGCGCCGAGTGCTACGAGGTCTTCGCCGAGACACTGCGGTTCCAGCGGGAGCTCCAGCCGGCGTCCCGGGAGGGCGTCCTCCCCTTCCCTTTCCGGACGGCTAAATCCATCGGAGTGTGGGTGCCGGCCGCCGCCGCCGCGGCGCTCGCCGTCGGCATCGGCTTTGGGGTCTACGGCTACATGACGGCGCCGCCCACGGCCAACGTCGCCGAGCTGACCGCGCCTCTCGAGGGGAAGCCCGGGGTGGCTGCAAACCTCTGGCAGGAGCAGCGCTTCCGCGGCGACGGGTCGGAGCGGGAGGAGCAGCTCGACCGCGACTCCTTCCACGCCGGCGTCCTCCTGGTCGACCTGCGGCTCAGCCTGGCGGCCAACTCTCCGGACGCCTCGGCGATCTTGGCGAACTCGCTCGTGGCCCTCGCCAAGAACATGACGTTCTCCGACCAGGTGACGGTCGATCTCTACAAGAAGGTCCGTGACGAACTCAGCGACCACCGCGCCGAGCCCCGCGCGCTCCTCCCCGCCGTCGCGGCCGGGGAGCACGGGTTCGACGACAGCCTGAGCGAGGTCTACCTGCCGTTCGGCAAGTGGGCCGAGGCGGGGCGGCTGGCGGCTCTGGCGCGGCAGCCGGAGTTCTTCGAGAGCCGGAACAACCGGCGGTTCCTCACCTGGGTGGAGGCCAAGCTGCGGCAGGACCTGGCCGAGGCCGACCTGCCGGAGTACCGGAAGCGGGTCACGCTCGTCCTCAAGATGCTGCAGGAGCTCCAGACGGTCTGGGACCGCGGCCGCTTCGAGAAGGCGGACTTCGATCTGCTGGCGGCGAAGCTGGACGCCATCATCGACGTTCACGACCCCAAGGGCGGATAGCCGGTGTCGGAGAAATGCTGAACTTTTTACAAAATCGTCCTCAAAAGTGGACTTTGAAGGCCCTCCCATCGACGTGGATTCAATCCATTTCACTTGGACTCGATCCGCATCGATTGGATTGACTCCACTTCAATTGGATTGACTCCCGTTGGGTTGGACTCGATCCAACCCGATTGGATCGACTCCACTTCGATGGGACTCGATCCAAATCGATTGGATGGACTCCAGGTCAAATGGATCGGCTCCATTTCAAGTGGATCGACTCCATTTCAAAGGGGATGACTCCAATTCAAGTGGACTGACTCCCGCCGGCCTGGACTGAATCCACGGCGCCGGGAGTCAGCTCCTTCCGCTTGGACCCGCTTCCGCCCGGGGGGCGGCTTTCTGGAAGGCTTCTACCAGCTCCGCGACCTGGCGATAGACCTCCTCCCGCCGGGCGCGGATCTCGGCCGCGATCTTTCCCTGCGTGCGGAGCAACAGATAGGCCCTCACCTCCCTTCCCAGGCGCTTCCGGCGCTCGTGGAAGAGGGTGGCGGCGTAGCCGGTGGGGAGGGCGGCGAGGAGGGCGAGGACGCCCCAGAGCCGGGACCCCCAATGGCCGATCGCCCAGGCCTCCACGAGCCAGCAGAGGGGGTAGATCACCAGGCTGGGGAAGATCTTCAGGGTCGCCTCCTGGTCGGCGTCCTCGGTTCGGTGCGCGATGGCGTGGACGAGGTAGAAGGGCACGGCGTTCAGGAGGGTGCCGGCCACGGCCAGGGGGAGGCCGACGAGGAGGCGGAGGAGGGTGCGCCCTACGAAGGCGGCGACGGGAGGCGCCGGGTAGGCGGCAGCGACCTGGTCGTCGCGCAGCCCGAGGGCGCGGAGGAGGCGGTCGTAGGCGCGGACCGCCTCGGCGACGGCGGCGGTGCGCTCGGGGAAGCGGGCCTTCACCTCCGGGTAGCCGTCGATCATGGCGCGGCGGATGGCGAAAGTCTCCTCCAGGGTGCGGCGGTTGGGGAGGTCGAGGCCGGGGCGGCCGTAGAGGTCGGCGGCGCGGGCGATCAGGCGGGCCTCCTCCCAGGTGGCGTAGTTGAGGGTGACCTCCTTGAGCGCCTGGTCGACCCGCGCCGTCAGCGCGCGCACCGCCCCGGCGGGATCGCTGGCGTAGAGCGCGAGCTCGGGGGCGGGGTCGAGCGGCTCCCCCACCCGCACCAGGGCGCGGGAGCGGAACCTCCCCCGCGCGTCGAAGAGGAGGCCGACGGGGAGGAGGCGGACGCCCAGCGGCCCCAGCCGCCTTTCAGCCTCGAGCGCGATGCGGGCGGCGCCGGTCTTCAGGGGCTGGAGGGCGGGCTCGTTGTGGCTGGTGCCCTCGGGGAAGATGGCGACGGTGTCGCCGGCGGCGAGGGCCTCATGGCAGCGGGCGAAGGCCTCCTCGTTCTTCGAGCGATCGGCGCCCTCGTCCTGCCGCCGCTGGATGGGGATGGCGCCGGCCAGGTCCAGGAGGGACGAGAGGACGGGGATCTTCCACAGGGTGCTCTTGCCGAGGAAGCGGGGCCGGAGGGGCAGGGCGCCCAGGACCAGCACGGGGTCGACGAGGCCGTTGACGTGGTTGGCGACGAGGACGAGGGGAACCCCGGCCGGGACGTTCTCGGCCCCCACCACCTCCAGCTCGCGGAAGAAGATGCGGAGGACGAGCCGCGCCAGGGCGGCGAGCGGCGTGATCGGCGCCGGGCCGGAGGGCTTGGGCAGAGTTTGCAATATTCTTAAAAGTGCATTATATGGTCAGGAGGTTCGTGACCGCCCATTCTAGTGAAAGGAGAGTCCCCATGAAGAGAGCGTTCCTTTTGATCTCGATCGGCCTCCTCTCCGCTGTCGCCCCGGCCCTGGCGGGCCTGGCGGCCCCCAATGCGTCGCCGGCGAGCCTGGAAGCGCCGGTCTCCCCCACCCCCGCCCCGGTCTTCCTGCTCTTCGACACCTGCACCGCCTCGGCGTCGTGCAGCGGCAGCACGATCTCCTGCGAGGGCTTCGGCACCCAGTGCTCCAGCGTCGACGGCTGCTGGATCTGGTGCAGCGGCTACCTCCAGTACTGCCCCGGTGTCCCGCCGCAGTGGTGCCCGGACCCGCCGCCGCAGTATTGAGCGGTAAGGCGTAGAACGAGAGGGGCAGGCACGGGGGCCTGCCCCTACAGGAGCGCCGTTGGCCATTCCAGGCGCGGCTCCCTCCCCGCCCCGCTGTGATAGGTTTCCGCGCCGTGCTCTTGCGCGGCATGAAGGGGGGGTTTGGCTCTTGAGCGGCCACGAGCACCCCCACGGCAAGCGCCTCGCCCTCCTCGCCGTCTCCGCCTTGGGCGTCGTCTACGGCGACATCGGCACCAGCCCCCTCTACTCGATGCGGGAGTGCTTCCACGGCGTCCATGCCGTGCCGCCCACCCACGCCAACGTGCTGGGCGTCCTGTCGCTGATCTTCTGGGCTCTTGTCATCGTCGTCACCTTGAAGTACCACGTCTACGTGCTGCGGGCCGACAACCACGGCGAGGGCGGCATCCTCGCCCTCATCGCCCTCGTGCGCTCGGCTCTCGGCACCGGCAAGCTCGCCTGGTGGCTCATCGCCCTCGGCCTCTTCGGGGCGGCGCTCCTTTACGGCGACGGCATGATCACGCCGGCGATCTCGGTCCTCTCCGCCGTCGAGGGGCTCTCCGTCGCCACCTCGTTCTTTACTCCCTACGTGGTGCCGATCACCATCGGCATCCTCGTCGGCCTCTTCCTCATCCAGCGCCGCGGCACGGGCAGGATCGGCGCCATCTTCGGCCCGGTGATGCTCCTCTGGTTCGGCACCCTGGCCGTCCTCGGCGTGCGCGGCATCCTGCGCGACCCCAGCGTCCTCTACGCCATGAACCCCATCCACGCCGTCCGCTTCTTCGTCCGCAACGGCGGCCACGGCTTCCTCGTCTTGGGCGCCGTCTTCCTGGTGGCGACGGGCGGCGAGGCGCTCTATGCCGACATGGGGCACTTCGGCGAGAAACCGATCCAGATCGACTGGTTTTCGCTGGTCTGGATGTCGCTCCTCGCCAACTACTTCGGCCAGGGAGCGCTGCTCATCCACGACCCCTCGGCCTCCTTCAACCCCTTCTACCGCCTGGCCCCGGAGTGGGCGCTCTACCCGCTGGTGGTGCTCGCCACCGCCGCCACGGTGATCGCCTCGCAGGCGATCATCTCGGGAGCCTTCTCGCTTACCCGCCAGGCAGTGCAGCTGGGCTACCTGCCGCGGGTCACCATCGTCCACACCTCGTCGCAGGAGATCGGGCAGATCTACATCCCGGGGGTGAACTGGATCCTGATGGCCGCCACCATCGGCCTGGTGCTCGGCTTCCGCACCTCCTCGAACCTGGCCGCCGCCTACGGCGTCGCGGTCACCGCGACGATGATCATCACCACCGTGCTCGCCTTCTTCGTCGCCCGGCGGCTGTGGCATTGGAGCCTCTGGCTGGCCGGCCTGGTGACCGCCGGCTTCCTCGCCGTCGACCTCTCGTTCTTCGGCGCCAACATGGTCAAGGTCGCCGACGGCGGCTGGTTCCCGCTCCTCGTCGGCATCCTCGTCTACACCCTGATGTCGACCTGGCAGCGCGGCCGCCAGATCCTCGCCGACGAGGTCCTCCGCGGCGCCCTCCCCTTCGACAGCTTCGTGGCGAGCGTCCGCCCCGGCTCGCCGCCGCGCGTCCCCGGCACCGCCGTCTTCATGTCCCGCGACCCCCACTCGACGCCCACGGCCCTCCTCCACAACCTCAAGCACAACAAGGTCCTGCACGAGAGAGTGGTGCTGCTGACCGCGCTCTCCGAAGAGATCCCGCAGGTGCCGGACGACGACCGGGTGGAGGTCGAGGCGCTGGGCAACGAGTTCTACCGACTGGTCGCCCGCTACGGCTTCATGGAGAACCCCGGCGTCCCCGAGGTGCTCGACCTCGCGCGCGCCAAGGGGCTGGACCTCGACATGATGACGACCACCTTCTTCATGAGCCGCGAGACGCTGCTCCCCAGCAAGCAGCCGGGGATGGCGCCCTGGCGCGAGCGGCTCTTCGGGGTGATGGCGAGGAACGCCCTGCGACCCACCGACTACTTCCGCATCCCCCCCAACCGGGTGATCGAGCTGGGGATGCAGGTGCGGCTGTAGGGCGCGCTGCGCGCGCCATGGACGGTTGCCGGTGCGCACAGCGCATCCTACGGTTCTGCCTTTTATGTAGGGGAGGGGCTTGTCCCCTCCCGGGCGGGGGCAAGCCCCGCCCCTACACAAGAGAATCCGGGGGGATTCTCAGTGCACGTCGCCCATCAGCCGGCGGATGGGCTTGATGAGGACGACGGCGATCAAGGTGAAGACCATGGAGACGCCGAAGACGGCGCCGAAGATGTAGGGCAGGGGGAGCTTCTCGAAGAGCCCCGCCACCTGCCCGCCCACGAAGTTCCCCTCCGCGCTGGCGAGGAACCAGATGCCCATCATCTGGCTGGTGACCTGCACCGGCGCCAGCTTGGTCATGGTGCTCAAGCCGACCGGGCTCAGGCAGAGCTCGCCGATCGTGTGCAGCAGGTAGACGGCCAGCAGCCAGAACACGCTCACCCGGTTGCCGGCGGGGCCGGAGACGATGGCGCCGAAGGCGAGGACGAGGAAACCCAAGCCGACGAAGAAGAGGCCGGAGGCGAACTTGGCGGGGCTCGACGGCTCGCGCTTGCCGAGCTTGATCCACAGCCAGGCGAAGACCGGGGCGAGCGTCCAGATGAAGAACGAGTTGACCGACTGCAGCCAGCTCGACGGGAATTTGAAGCCGAAGATGGAGTTGCGGGTGAAGCGGTCGGCGAAGAGGTTGAGCGTCGAGCCCGCCTGCTCGAAAGCGGACCAGAAGAGGGAGGCGAAGACGAAGAAAAGGAAGATGGCCGCCATGCGCTTGCGCTCGGCGGCGGTGAAGCCGGGCGTGCGGAAGAGGTAGACGAAGTAGAGGAGCGGGATCACCAGGAGGGCGTAGCCGACGAAGGTCGTCACCCCCTGCGCGGTGATGGGGACGACGCCCTGCGCCCGCAGCCAGCCGGCCAGGAGGACGAGGGCGGCAACGACCGCCATGACGACGAAGAAGCGCTTCGCCCGCCGCGCCCGCGCCTCCACCTCCTCGGGCCGGTCGGGGAGGAGGCCCGCCTTGCCGAGCCGCCGGCCGCCCAAGACGTACTGGACGAGCCCCAGGGTCATCCCCACCGCGGCGGCGCCGAACCCCCAGTGCCAGCTCGCCTCCGGGCGGATCCCGAAACTTGCGAGGATCGACTTCCAGCGGTCGCTCTGGGCGAGGAAGCCGCAGATCAGGGGCGCGATGAAGGCGCCCAGGTTGATCCCCATGTA
>DATNKQ010000308.1:0-4410 GCA_035603315.1 Thermoanaerobaculia bacterium | reverse complement strand
CCACTCGCCGCTCCTCGTCCACGGTGTCGACAAGGCCGCCACCCGCGCCATCGCCCGCCGGCTCGGGCTCTCGGCCTGGGATCGGCCGGCCAACGCCTGCCTGTCGTCGCGCATCCCGCACGGCCAGCTCGTGACACTGGGGAAGCTGCGCCGCGTCGAGGCCGCCGAAGAGCTCCTGGCGCGCGCCGGCTTCCGGGTGATCCGGGTGCGCCACGACCGCGAGGAGGCCCGGGTGGAGGTCGCGCCGGAGGAGGTCGCGAGCCTGGCGGCGGGCTGGAACGACCTCGAGCCGCAGATCCTCTCGCTGGGCTTCCAACGGGCCGCCTACGATCCGCGCGGCTACCGGCGCGGCGGCGCGGATCTCCCCTCCCCCGAGCCGTGAGCCCCGCCCAGCTCCGCGAGCTGCTGGACGCCGTCGCCGCCGGACGGCTCTCTACCGAAGAGGCCCTTCGCGATCTCGCCGAGCTGCCCTACGCCGACCTCGGCTTCGCCCGCCTCGACCTCCACCGCGAGCTGCGCAACGGCCTGCCCGAGACCGTCTACGCCGAGGGCAAGCGCGCCGCCGATCTGGAGGCCATCGCGGCCCGCCTGTTGGAGGCGCACGGCCGCCTGCTGGTGACCCGGCTGGCCGCCGAGGGCGCCGCCGCACTCCTCGCCCGCCACCCGCAGGCGACTTACCACGAGCGCGCCCGGGTCCTGACCTGCGGCGAGCCGCACGAGCCGGCGGGCGAAGGTACGGTCGCCGTGCTCGCCGCCGGCACCTCCGACCTGCCCGTCGCCGAGGAGGCGGCGGTCTGCGCCGCCTGGTTCGGGCATCCGGTCGAACGCCTCTACGACGTCGGGGTGGCGGGGCTCCACCGCCTCCTGGGCAGCCTCTCCGAGGTGCGCCGGGCGGGGGTCGTCATCGCCGTGGCCGGCATGGACGGGGCGCTGCCGACGGTGGTCGCCAGCCTGGTGGCGGCGCCGGTGATCGCGGTCCCCACGAGCATCGGCTACGGCGCCAGCTTCGGCGGCCTCGCCGCCCTCTTGACCATGCTCAACGCCTGCGCGCCCGGCATCGGGGTGGTCAACATCGACAACGGCTACGGCGCCGCCGTGCTCGCCAGCCGAATCTCTCGGTTGAAGTAGCGGCAGCCGACGGCAGGTCGAGCGAGGACGGAGCGCAACTGTTTGAGCCCGTCAGGGCGAGTTTGAGCACCGCCCGCAGCTCGACCTGCCGCCGGCTGCCGCTACGTGCGTTCGGCCAGCGTCGCATCCCCGTAGGAGTAGAAGCGGTATCCCTCTTCGATCGCCTCGCGGTAGGCGGCGAGGACGCGGTCCTTGCCGGCGAAGGCGGCGACCAGCATGAGCAGGGTGGAGCGCGGGAGGTGGAAGTTGGTGAGGAGGACGTCGACCGCCTGAAAACGGAAGCCGGGGGTGATGAAGAGGCTGGTGGACCCGGCGCCGGGCGCGATCTCCCCTGAGCCGGCGAGCGCCGCCGACTCCAGGGTGCGCACCACCGTCGTCCCCACCGCCACCACCCGCCCGCCGCGCCCGCGGGCGCGGCGGAGGGCCGTGGCGGCGGCCTCAGAGATCTCGTAGCGCTCGGGGTCCATGACGTGCTCGTGGACGAGATCGGCGGTCACCGGCTTGAAGGTGCCGATGCCGACGTGGAGCGTCACTTGGGCGATCTCGACGCCGGCCTGCCGCAGCTCGTCCAGAAGCTGGGGGTAGAAGTGGAGGCCGGCGGTGGGGGCGGCGATGGCGCCCGGCCGGCGAGCGAAGACGGTCTGGTACCGCTCGCGGTCGTCTTCCTCGTCCGGACGCTTGATGTAGGGGGGGAGCGGCAGGTGGCCGATGCGGTCGAGGTGCGGCTCGATCGGCTGCGAGAAGCGGACCCGGTGGCGACCATCGTCCCCCTTGGCGACGACCTCGGCGGTGAGCCCGTCCGCGAGCTCGATCCGAGTGCCCGGTCGGGCGCGCCGCCCCGGCCGCGCCAGCACCTCCCACTCTTGTCCTTCTCGGTCGCCGATCCGTTCCACCAACAGCAGCTCGATCCGCCCTCCCGTGCCGGTCCCTGGGGTGCCCAGCCGCCGGCCGAAGAGCCGCGCCGGGATCACCCGCGTGTCGTTCACCACCAAGAGGTCGCCCCCGCGGAGCAGGCGCGGCAGGTCGCGCACCCGGGAGTGGCGCTCGGCGCCCTGGCGCTCGAGCGCCAGGAGCCGGCTCTCGCCGCGCGGCGCGGGGTGCTGCGCGATGGCGGCTTCCGGGAGGTCGAAGTCGAACTCGCGGGTGAGCATTCCGGGGAGAGCGGGCGCGCCGCTCACAGGGGGCGCAGCGTGGCCTCCGGGACCTCCGCCTCCGCGGGCCGCCGGAACCGCCCGAGCGCCCGCGGATCGAGCGCGTCCCGCAGGCCGTCGCCGAGCAGGTTGAAGGCGATGACGGCGAAGGCGATCGCCGCGCCCGGGAAGGTCGCCACCCACCAGCCGGCCGCCAGCGCGTCCCTCCCCTCCGAGATCATGTTCCCCCAGCTCGGGGTGGGCGGCTGGACGCCGAGCCCGAGGAAAGAGAGCGACGACTCGACAAGGATGAGGTTGCCGACGAGGAGCGTCGATTGCACGAGGACGGGGGTGAGGGCATTGGGCAGCAGGTGGCGCCAGAGGATGACGATCGGGCGCTCGCCGATGGCCTTCGCCGCCAGCACGAACTCGCGCTCCTGGAGGCTCAGGATCTCCGCCCGCACGAGCCGGCTGATCTCCATCCAGTTCAGGGCTCCGAGGATGAGGACGAGAGCGACGCTGCCGGGCTGGAAGAGGGCGGCGAGGGCGATCATCAGGAAGAGCCCGGGGAAGGCCAGCAGGGCGTCGACGCCGCGCATGATCACGGCATCGGCGAGCGGTCCGCCCATGGCCGCCGCCGAGCCCAGGGCCACGCCCAGGGTGAGGGCGAGGACGACCGACAGCAGGCCGGCGGCGAGCGACACCCGGGTGCCGTAGACCACGCGCGACAGCACGTCGCGTCCGAAGCGGTCGGAGCCCAGGAGGAAGCGCCGGCGGTCCGCCACGCCGGTCGCCGTCAGGTTCGCCACCCGCGCCGCCGGCAGGCTGTCGACCTTCCCCAGGCGTTCGTAGGCAAGGCCCGCGGCGGTCCGCGAGACGCGGTCGGCGAGCAGCCAGCCGCCGTCGCGGAGGCGGATGGCGGCGAGCGCGGTCCCCGGCGGCCGGTAGAGGGTCGCGGCGGGATCGACCTGCTCGGCCGGATCGTAAGGGGCGAGGAGGGGTGCGGCGGCGGCGACCAGCAGGAGAGCGCCCGTCAGGGCCAGCCCCCAGCGCAGGAGCGGGGAGCGTCTATTCATGGCGGGCATGGCGCACGCGGGGGTCGGCCAGCCCCTGGAGGAGGTCGGCCAGGAGGTTGCCGAGAATGACCAGGATGGCGGCGAAGGCGGTGGTGGCGAGGATCAGCGGGTAGTCGCGGTCGAGAATGGCGGCGAAGGTGAGCCGGCCGAGGCCGGGCCAGGCGAAGACCACTTCGGTGACCAGCGAGCCGGAGAGCAGGCCGGAGAGCGAGAGGGCGAAGACCTGGATGAGCGGTACGAGGGCGTTGCGGACCCCGTGGACCCAGATGACGCGCCGCTCGGAGAGCCCCTTGGCGCGGGCCGTGACCATGAACTCCCGGCCCATCGTCTCGAGCAGGTTGCCGCGCACCAAGCGGGCGATGGCGCCGGCGCCGTGCAGCCCCATCACCAGCGCCGGCAGGAGGAGATGTCGGGCGAGGTCCAGGAGGCGCGCGAGGGAGCCCATGTCGCCGGCCGCCGCCGAGTGCATGTGGCTCGCCGGCAGGAGCGGAAACTCAAGGCTGAAGAGGAGGATGGCCATCAGGCCCACCCAGAAGACCGGCTGCGAGTAGAGGAGGAGCGAGAGGATGCGGATGAGATGGTCGGCGGGCCGGCCAGCCCGCCGCGCCGCCGCCACCCCCAGCAGGAAGCCGACGCTGTATTGCACGACCAGGGCCGAGGAGGCGAGGAGGAGGGTGGCCGGCAGCGCCTCGGCGAGGGCCGCGGAGACCGGGCGCTGCTGGGCGAGGGAGATCCCCCAGTCGCCATGGAAGACGACGGCCGAGAGCCAGGCGGCATATTGGACCGGGAGCGGCCGATCCAGTCCGTAGATCCGGCGCAGGTGCTCGCGCTGCTGTTGGGTGATCCGCGGGTCCTCGGAGACCGTCGTGGGATCGCCGGGGGTGACGTGGAGGAGGAAGAACGTGCCGGACAGGACGAGGAAGAGGAGGAGGAGCGAGGCTCCCAGGCGTCTGAGGAGGAGGCCGGGCACGTTCGGTCTGCGGCCTGCAGGCAGGCCCGGTCAGGGCGGCGGCTCGACCCACCAGTCGCGCAGGTTGAAGAGCGAGTAGAGCAGGTTGGGCTTGACGTCGTGCACC
>DATNKQ010000307.1:0-2110 GCA_035603315.1 Thermoanaerobaculia bacterium | reverse complement strand
CGCACGGCCCGTGCTCCTCGACCGGCTGCTGCCCATAGACGATCTTCCTGCAGCGCCGGCAGCGGGGGAGGAGGCAACGGCCGGCGACCTCGCCTACGTCATCTACACTTCGGGCTCCACCGGGCGTCCGAAGGGTGTGCTGCTGGCGCACCGGGGCCTCGCCGACCTCGCCGAGGCGCACGTCCAGCTCTTCGGCATCGGCTCCGGCAGCCGGGTGCTGCAGTTCGCCTCGCCGAGCTTCGACGCCTCGGTGTCGGAGATCTGGAGCGCCCTCGTTTGCGGCGCCGCGCTCGTCCTCGGACGGCGCGAGGACCTGCTCCCCGGACCCGCCCTCGCCGGCTTCCTCAGCGGCCGCGGGATCACCCATGTCACTCTGCCGCCTACCGCCCTCGCCGCTCTCGCGGCGGCCGCCGGGGAGACGGGCGACGGCCTCCCGCCGCTCCCCGATCTGGAATGCCTGGTGGTTGCCGGCGAGGCCTTTCCCGCCGCGCTGGCGGCGCGCTGGTCGGCCGGCCGGCGGCTGCTCAACGCGTACGGGCCGACCGAGGCCACGGTCTGCGCCACTGCCGCGGTGCTCGCCGGCCCCGCGGTCGGCCTCCGTCCGCCGCCCATCGGGCGCCCGGTCGCCGGCAGCCGGATCTACGTCGTGGACGAGGAGCTGCGCCCGGTGCCCGCCGGCAAAGCGGGAGAGCTCCTCCTTGGCGGCCCGGGACTGGCCTGGGGCTACATCGGCCTGCCGGAGAGCACCGCCGCCGCCTTCGTGCCCGATCCCTTCGCTCGCTCCTCCGGTGAAGCGGGCGGCCGTCTCTACCGCACCGGCGACCGGGTGCGTTTCCTGCCCGACGGCGAGCTCGAGTTCCTCGGCCGCGTCGACCGCCAGGTAAAGGTCCGCGGCTACCGCATCGAGCCCGGCGAGGTCGAGGCGGCCCTACTCCGCCATCCCGCCCTCGGCGCCGCGGCGGTGGTGGCGCGCGAGCCCGACGCCGCGCGCGGCGACCGCCGCCTCGTCGCCTACGTCGTGCCGCACGGGGGAGGGGCGGTGCCGGCGCCGGCGGAGCTGCGCCGCTTCCTCGCCGCCGAGCTGCCCGACTTCATGATCCCGGCGGCCTTCGTCGCGCTCGACCGCCTGCCGCTCTCGCCGAACGGCAAAGTCGATCTCCAGGCCCTGCCGGCCCTGCCGGAGCCGGGGGCCGCCGCCGCATCGGGGCTGGAACCGGCGCCGTCGCGCACGCCGGTCGAGGAGGTGCTGGCCGGGATCTGGGCCCACGTCCTGGGGACCCCGGAAACCTCTCCGATTGCCGACGACGATGACTTCTTCGTGCTCGGCGGCCACTCGCTGCTGATCGGCGAGGTGGTGTCGCGGGTGCGCGCCGCGCTGGGGGTGGAGCTGCCGCTGAGGGAGGCTTTCGCGGCCCCCACCTTCGCCGCGCTGGCCGGGCGCGTGGAGGCGGCGCTGGCGAGCGGACGCCCGCCGCTGCCCGCCGTCGAGCGGCTGGACCGGCGAGGGGCGGCAGGCCTGGCGCTCTCCTTCGCCCAGGAGCGGCTGTGGTTCCTGCACCGCCTGGCCCCTGCCTCGCCGGTCTACAACATGCCGTCGCTCTTCCGGCTGGAGGGGGATCTCGACGCCGAGGCCCTGGCGCGCTGCCTCGCGGAGATCGTCCGCCGCCAGGAGTCGCTGCGCACCACCTTCGCCGAAGCCGCGGGCGGTGAGCCGCGGCAGGCCGTCGCCCCGCCGCCGGCCGCCGCGGATCTGCCCTGGATCGACCTCCGCGGCCTTCCCCTCGCGGCGGCGCGGGCGGAAGCCCTGGGCTGGATCTCCGCCGAGGCCTGGCGGCCCTTCGATCTCGCCGCCGGGCCGCTCTTCCGCCCCCTGCTGTTCTCCCCGGCCGCCGGCGATCACCTGCTGCTCCTCGCCATGCATCACATCGCCGGCGACGGCGAGTCGATGGAGGTGCTGGCCGGCGAGCTGGCCGCCATCTATCCTGAGGCCCGCACCGGCAGGCCCTCACCCCTGGCCGAGCTTCCCGTGCAGTACGCCGACGTCGCCGCCTGGCAGCGGCGCCGGCTGGCGGGCGAGGCGCTCGCCCCCGAGCTCGAGTACTGGCGGCAG
>DATNKQ010000293.1:0-13108 GCA_035603315.1 Thermoanaerobaculia bacterium | reverse complement strand
TGCGGTCGCGGGTGGCGTCGTCCTGGAGCCGGCGCACGGCGATGACCTTGTCCTCGAGCTGCTTCTCCATCTCCGTCAGCTTGTCCTGCGCGAGCGACAGGCGGCCGTCGTCGATCTTGGCCTGCAGGTCCCGGATCTCCTTCTGCCGGCCCTCGATCTCGGCCTCTTTCTGCTCCTGGATCTTGCGCAAGTCGGCCAGCGCCTTCTTGCCGGCCACCGACTCGGTGAGGATCTGCTCGGTGTTGATCACCGCGACCTTGAAGGGGCCGGGAGCCGGCCGCGGCGCGGGTGCGGCCGGGGCGGGCGCGCCCTGGGCGAAAGCGGCGCCGGCCGCGGCAAGGCAGAGGGCCGCAGTCAGGGGGATGAAGGGGATCTTTATGCGCGACATCTATCTCGTCTCCTTAAGATTAGAAGCTGGTGCCGATGCTGAACTGGAAGGGCTGGAACTGGTCGCCCGAATGCTTGTCCAGGTTGAAAGCATAGATGAAGCGCAGCGGCGCCCCGAACACCGGCACCAGGATGCGCAGCTCGACGCCCGCCGTGTAGCGCAGCTGCCGGAGGGCGAACGGCTGCTCCCGGGCGTAGACGTTGCCGGCGTCGGTGTAGAGCAGGATCCGGAACGGGCCGCCGAGCACGAAATGGTACTCGAGGTTGGCCTGGAAGTAGCTGTCGCCGCCGCGGATGCTGCCGTCGGTGTCGAGGAGCGGCTGGCCGGTCTTGGGATCGGTCGCGAAGATCGAGCGGAAGCTGAAGCCGCGGATGCTGTTCTCGCCGCCCAGGAAGAAGCGCTCGAGGCGCGGGATGGCGCGTCCGCCGAAGGGGATGATCACGCCGCCTTCGGTGTTGAACGCAAGGATCATCCGCGCCGGATGCTGGGTGAGCGGCTGGAAGATGCTGAAGCCGATCTCCGGCCGGACGAAGTAGGCGTCGCCGCCCAGGAATCCACCGGCGTACTCGGTCGAGAAGCTGAACTTTTTCCCGCGCGTCGTCTCGAAGGGGTTGTCCAGGCTGTTGTAGGCGAAGGCCGGCTTCAGCGACGAGCTGTTGATGTAGACCGTCTTCGTCGTCGTCGTCGTGGGGGTCGGCTGGGTGACGTCCAGGAACTGGGTGGTGTCCTGATAGGCGGAGCGGTTGTAGCTCAACGAGACCTGGTCGAAGAGGCCGACGTTGCGGCCGTAGGTGATGATCCCGCCGCGGCTGTTGGTGGTGTAGGTCTGGGTGTCCAGCAGGTTGTAGTTCAGGTCCTGCTTGTAGGCCCGGAAGCCCAGGCTCTGCGGCCGGTCGAGGAACCAGGGGATGGTGTAGGAGAGGTCGAGGAGGTTGCGGAGCTTGCCGGTCTGGATCGACGCTCCCACCTGCTCGCCGCGCCCGAGGAAGTTCTTGGTGCTGATCGAGAACTGGCCGAAGAAGCCGTCGAGCTCGCTCCAGCCGCCGCCGAACTCGAGCTGGGTGCGGGCCGCCTCCGCGCCCTTGAAGACCAGGTTGACCTCCTTCGCCTGGCTGTTGTAGTCGATCTTGACGGGGTCCTCCTGGTCGAGCCTGAAGTAGCCGAGCTGGTTGATCTTGGTGATGCTGTTGCGGACGGCGCCGATCGACACCAGCCGCCCCTCTTCCAGGCGCACCTCCCGCCGCAGCACCTTGTCGAGGGTCAGCTTGTTGCCCTCGAACTCGATGCGGCCGACCTTGTACTGGTCCCCCTCGTTGACGTGGACGACGACGTCGGCCACCCGGTTGCCGCGCTCGACCAGCTCGGGCTCGATGCGGGCGAAGATGTAGCCGCTGTTGTGGTAGAGGTCGTCGATCGCCTTGACGCCGTCGTCGACCAGCTTGGAGCGCAGCCAGGCGCCGCTCTGGTGGGGGAAGACCTTGAGGAGGAGCTGGTCGCTGAACAGCTTGTTGCCCTCGATCGTCACCTCGCCGAAATGCCAGCGCTCGCCCTCCTCCAGAGGGACGATGATGAGCATCCGGCGCTTCTGGTCCTTGGGGTTGGCGGCCTCCGGCCGCATCGCCTTGACCTCGATCTTGGGGTCGCCGATGACGATGTTCTTGTAGCCCTCGCCCTTGTAGAGGTCGCGGACCTTGTCCAGGTCCTCGGCGAGGCTCGCCGGGTTGTAGACGTCCTTCTTGAGGATGCGGGTGATGAGCCCGCTCTGCTTGGTCTTCTTCATCACCCAGCGCAGATGGGCATTGCCGAAGACGTGGTTGCCCTCGAAGTGGATGTCGCCGATGCGGACCTGGTCCCCCTCGTCAACGGTGAAGACCACCCGCTTCTCGTTGGCGGTCAGGTCCTCGACCTTGTACTGCGCCTGGGCGAAGCGGTAGCCCTTCTCCCCGTACATCTCCTCGATCAACGACTTGATCCGCTGCAGCTCGCCGAGCGAGACGGGATCGCCCTCATGGGCGCGGATGCGGCGGCTGGTGATCTTGTCCTGGAGGTCGGTCTTGGAGATGCGCTTCAGGCCCTGGTAGTCGATCGAGCGCAGGACCGGCCGCTCGTCGACGGTCACCACCAGCCGCACGCCATCCCCCTCCGGCCGGTCGTCGACCTCGATGTTGTCGACCAGGCCGCGGCTCCACAGCTGCTTCAGGTTAGCGTTCAGCCGGTCGAGGTCGAGAGGCTCGCCGACCTTGATGCCCAGGTAGTAGATCAGGGTCTCGGGAGTGAGCGTCTTCAAGCCCTTGAATTCGACCCTCCGGATGATCCGGCCGTCGGTCTGCTGGGCGGCGACCGGCGGCGCGCCGGCCAGGAGGATCAAGGGGAGGAGGGCCCAGGCCAGCGCGCGCCGGCAGGGGTTGATCGGGGGTCTCCGGGGTCCCATGGACCCCGACCGGAACGAATCGGGCGTCATCTGGTGCTCTCCGTCTTTCGCGGAAGGGGCCTCTCGCCGGAAGTGAACCACGGCTGGCGAGACGTCCCGGGTCGAAAAGGGTCAGTCAACGTCCATCTGAGTCAGCAGAGTCCGAGTCAAGGAGCCCCGGCCGGTTGGCCATTTCTCCTATAACTCCGGGCTAATGGGCGAGAATTTCCTCGCGGCGCGGCTGGAACTTGAGCTCGCCCTCCGCCAGCTGCACCTCGATGAGCTCGATGGCCTCGCCGCCTTGCTGGTTGATGAGGATCTCGGAGACGGCGTCCTGGATGTGGCGCTGGATCGTCCGCCGCAGCGGCCGCGCGCCCGTCGACGGCTCGATGCCGGCTTTCGCCAGCAGCCAGTCCTTGGCCTCGTCCGTCACCTCGACCTTGAGGCCGCGCTGGGCGAGCGTCCCGTTGACGTCGTCCAGGAGGATGTCGACGATGGCGCGGAGCTCGCGCTCCCCCAGGGGGTTGAAGACGATCACCTCGTCGATCCGGTTGATGAACTCGGGGCTGAAGCTCCGCCGGAGTTCTGCCAGGATCTCCTCCTCGATGCGGCGGAAGCTCGCCACCTTGTCGGTCTCGCCGAAGCCCATGCGGCCGCCCCGCAGCACCAGCTTGCTGCCGATGTTCGAGGTCATCAGGACGAGGGTGTTCTTGAAGTCCACCTGGTTGCCGTAGGCGTCCGTCAGCGTGCCGTCCTCGAGGATCTGGAGCAGGAGGTTGGCGACGTCCGGATGCGCTTTCTCGATCTCGTCGAAGAGGATCAGCGAGTAGGGCTGGCGGCGCACCCGCTCGGTCAGCTGGCCGCCCTCCTCGTGCCCGACGTAGCCGGGAGGCGAGCCGATCAGCTTCGACACCGCGTGCTTCTCCATGTACTCGCTCATGTCGAAGCGGATGAGGGCGCGCTGGCTGCCGAAGAGGAACTCGGAGAGCTGGCGGGCGACCTCGGTCTTGCCGACGCCCGAGGGGCCGAGGAAGATGAACGAGCCCACCGGCCGCTCGGGGTTCGAGACCCCGAGCCGGGCGCGGCGGATGGCCCGGCTGATGGCCGAGATCGCGGTCTCCTGCCCCACCACCCGCAGGCGCAGCGTCTCTTCCATGTGCAGCAAGCGCTCCGCCTCCTCGCTCTGCAGGGCGGCCACCGGGATGCCGGTCCACGACGAGATGACCTCCTCGACGTCGTGCCGGGTCACCTCCAGCACGCCGCTCTCGTCGGCCGCCAGGCTCATCCGCTCGAGGTCCTCGCGCAGCTCGATCTCCCGCTCTCGCAGGTAGACGGCGCGCTCGAAGTCCTTGTCGGAGATCGCCACCTTCATCTCCTTGACCACCTGGCGGATGTCCTGCTCCAGCCGCCGCAGGTTCTGGGTGTCGCGCACCCGCCGCAGCTTGACCCGCGCGCCGGCCTCGTCGATGACGTCGATCGCCTTGTCCGGGAGGTGGCGGTCGGGGATGTAGCGGCTGGACTGGTAGATGGCGGTGCGCAGGGCCTCGGGACGGTAGCGGACCTTGTGGAACGACTCGTAGCGGTCCTTGACCCCGTCGAGGATCTCCATCGTCTGCTCGGGGGTGGGCGGCGCCACCTGGATCGACTGGAAGCGGCGCAGGAGCGAGCGGTCCTTCTCGATGTACTTCCGGTACTCCTTGAGGGTCGTGGCGCCGATGCAGGAGATCTCGCCCCGCGAGAGGGCGGGCTTGAGGATGTTGGCGGCGTCGAGCGAGCCCTCCGCCGAGCCGGCACCGATCAGCGAGTGGATCTCGTCGATGAAGACGATCAGCTCCTTGCTGTCCTTGAGCTCCTTCAAGATCCCCTTCAGGCGCTCCTCGAACTGGCCGCGGTACTTGGTGCCGGCGACGATCAGCGAGAGGTCCAGGGCGACGATGCGCTTCTGGGCGAGGAAGATGGGCACCCGCCCCTCGACGATGCGCTCGGCCAGGCCCTCGACGATGGCGGTCTTGCCGACCCCCGGCTCGCCCAGCAGGATGGGGTTGTTCTTGGTGCGGCGGGAGAGGATCTGGATGATGCGGTCGACCTCGTCGTCGCGCCCGATCAGGGGATCGAAGGCCGACTCGGCGGCGAGCGACGTCAGGTCGCGCCCGTACTCGGAGAGGAAGGGGAGCTCCTTCTTCTGCTGCGAGGCCTCCCGCTCCTTGGCGATCGACAGCACCTCCTCGCGCACCGTGTAGACGTCGAAGCCGTGCTGGGTGAGGATGCGCATCGCCATGCAGCCCTCGACGCGCAGGATGCCGATGAGCAGGTGCTCGGAGCCGACGGTCGGGTGCAGCATGCTCTCCGCCTCGTGCGAGGCGTAGGCGAGGATCTTCTTCGACTCTTCGGAGAGCGGCAGCTCGGCGGTCGAGGAGATGCGCTCGACGAAGACGCGCTCGCCCTCGATCTCGCGGCGGATGTCCTCGGGCTTGACCTGGAAACGGCGCAGGATCTCGCCCACCGTCTCCTCGCCCTCGCGCAGGATGCCCAGGAGGATGTGCTCGGACTCGATGACCCGGCTGCCCAGCTTGCTCGCCTCGTAGCGGGCGAAGAAGAGAGCCCGGCGCGCCTTCTCGTTGTACTTCTCGAACATTTTTCGATCCAACCTCTGCCTGTGAGACACGGCGCCCGTGCAAAACCGCCGGAAATCTTTGCGTTGTAGGGCTTCGGAGCGCCGCCTTACGGCGATGAATTCTAACACACCGCCCCTGGCCCGAGAGGGCGCGGATGGGGCGCGCGGCCGGGCTCAGGAGGCGGCGTCGGAAGCGGGGCGCAGGGTGCCGTCTTCCAGGCTGAGGATGCGCCCGCAGCGCCGCGCGATCTCCGGGTTGTGGGTGACCAGCACGCCGGTGGTGCCGTGCCGGCGCTGCAGCTCGAGCAGGAGGTCGAAGACCTGGTCGCCGCTGGCCGGGTCGAGGTTGCCGGTGGGCTCGTCGGCGAGCAGGAGGGGCGGCTCGAGGAGGAGGGCGCGGCAGATCGCCACCCGCTGGCGCTCCCCTCCCGAGAGCTGGTTGGGGAAGTGATCGAGGCGGGCGGAGAGACCCACCTCGGAGAGCAGCAGGTCCGCGCGCGCCAGCAGGCGCCGCGGCTCGATGCCGGCGATGCGGCCCGGCAGGAGGACGTTCTCGAGGGCGGTGAAGTCGGGGAGAAGCTGGTGGAACTGGAAGACGAAGCCGATGGTGCGGTTGCGGAAGGCGGCCAGCCGCGCTCCCGCCAGGCCCGCCAGCGGCCGGCCGCCGATCTCCACCTGGCCGCCGTCCGGCCGGTCGAGGGCGCCCAGCAGGTGGAGGAGGGTCGATTTCCCCGACCCCGAGGGACCCACCACGGCCACCAGCTCCCCCGGCTCGACCGCCAGGTCCACGCCCTTCAGCACCTCCACCCGCCGGACGCCGTCCTGGTAGGTCTTGACGAGGCCGGCCGCGCGCACGGCGACGCTCATGGGCCTCTCCGGCGTCGGCATCGCTCTTCTTGTGTAGGGGTGGGGCTTGCCCCCACCCGGGCGGGGGCAAGCCCCGCCCCTACATGAAAAACCGCCACGGCTCCGACACCCCTCTCTATCACCTTCGCATCGCCTCCACGGGATCCAAGCTGGCGGCGCGCTCCGCGGCGTAGAGGGAGGAGAGGAGGGCCAGCCCCAGGGTGAGCGCCAGCACCAGGGCGAGGTCCTGCCCCTTGACCAGGAAGGGGACGTAGTCCAGGAAGTAGACCCGCCCCGGCACCGGCAGCAGGTGGTAGCGGTCGAGCACCCATGCCGCCCCGACCCCCAGCACGGCGCCCGCCAGGGTGCCGATCCCGGCCACCAGGCCGCCCAGCAGCAGGAAGGCGCGGCGCAGCTGGCTGGCGTTGGCGCCCATCGCCCCCAGCATGCCGATCTCCGGGCGCTTGCTGGAGATGATGAGCGCCAGGTCGGCGATGAGCGCCAGCTCGGCCACCAGGACGATGAGGAAGACTGCGACGAACATCATCACCTTCTCCAGGCGGAGGGCGAAGAGGAGCGGCCGGTTGAGCTCCTGCCAGGTGCGCACCTCGCTTCCCCGGGGAAGGGCCGGCGGCAGCCGCCGGGCGACCTCGAGGGCGGCGTCGAGGTCGGCGGCGGCGAGGTCGAGCCGCCGCTCGCCGGTGCCCAGGAGGGTCTCGGCGACCGACCGCGGCAGCGCCACCCGCTCCCGCTCCTCCTGCGCGCGGCCGCTGCGGAAGGTGCCGGCCAGGGGCAGGCTGCGCACCCGCGGCTGCGGGCCGCCCAGGGGGGCGAGGGTCGGCCGCGGTGATACCACCTCGAGCGTCTGGCCCGGCGACAGGCCCCAGCGGACGGCCAGGGCGTTGTCGACGTAGAGCCCCTCGGGCCGGCCGGCGGCGCCGGGGAAGGAGGCCGGCACCCGCCCCTCGAAGCCGACCATCTCGATCGGCTGCACCTTGCCGCGGCTCACCAGCCAGCCGGAGCCGGTCACCTGCACCTGCGCCGTCCGCACTCCCGGTACCGCCAAAGCGGCGGCGCGAGCGGCAAGGGCGTCGGCGCCCGCGGGCAGATCGACCTCGATCTGCGGCGTCCGCCCGAGGATCTCCCCGCGCAGGGCCTCCTGGAAGCCCGAGATCACCGCCAGCGAGAGGATGAGGGCCGCCACCCCCAGGCCGATCCCCCCCGCCGCCACCGCCGAGAGGAAGCTGGCGAAGGCGTCCCGCCGGGTGCTGCGCAGGTAGCGCAGGGCGAGGAGGACGGGGAAGGGCAGGTTGCGCAGGGCGCGGGAGGAGGGCGTCGCCGGCATTTCACTCCGCTTCTTCACTCCGCTGGGGGCCCCGCTTCCGGACGCAGCAGGGGGAAGAGGATGACGTCGCGGATCGACGGGCGGTCGGTCATCAGCATGGTGAGCCGGTCGATGCCGATGCCGATGCCCGCCGCCGGCGGCATGCCGTGCTCCAGCGCCCGCACGTATTCGGCGTCGAAGAGGTGGGCCTCCTGATCGCCCTTCTCGCGCGCCCGGAGCTGCTGGCGGAAGCGCTCCGCCTGCACGTCGGGATCGTTGAGCTCGCTGAAGGCGTTCGCCATCTCCATGCCGCCCACGTAGAGCTCGAAGCGCTCGGTGAAGCGGGGGTCGTCGGGCCGCTCTTTGGCGAAGGGCGAGACCTCGACCGGATGGTCGAGGATGAAGGTCGGCTGCTGCAGGTGGGCCTCCACGGTCGCCTCGAAGAGGGCCATCAGGAGGTGGCCGTAGCTGGCGCCGGCCGGCTCGGCGATCCCCCGCCGCGCCAGCTCCTCCCGCACCGTTTCGGCGCTCTCCAGCCGTCCGCGGTCGATGCCGCCGAAGTGGGCGACGGCGTCGCGCATGGTGTAGCGGGCCCAGGGGCGCTGCCAGTCGATGGCGACGCCGTTCCAGGTCAGGGTCTCCTTGCCCTGCACGCGCAGCGCGATGCCGGCCAGCTCGGAGAGGAGCTCCTCGGTGAGCTCCATCATGTCGCGGTAGTCGGCATAGGCCCAGTAGAACTCGAGCATGGTGAACTCGGGGTTGTGGCGGGTCGAGATCCCCTCGTTCCTGAAGTTGCGGTTGATCTCGTAGACCCGCGGGATGCCGCCCACCAGGAGCCGCTTCAGGAACAGCTCGGGGGCGATGCGCAGGTAGAGGTCGATGTCGAGGGCGTTGTGATGGGTCTTGAAGGGCCGCGCCGCGGCGCCCCCGGGGATGGCGTGCATCATCGGCGTCTCGACCTCGAGGAAGCCGCGGCTGTCTAAGAAGCGGCGGATGCCGGAGACGAGGGCGGCCCGCACCTCGAAGACGAGGCGCGACTCCGGGTTGGTGGCGAGGTCGAGGTAGCGCTGGCGGTAGCGGGTCTCGACGTCGGCCAGGCCGTGCCACTTCTCGGGCAGCGGGCGCAAGGCCTTGGCGAGGAAGGTCAGATCGTCGACGAGGAGCGAGAGCTCGCCGAGCCGGGTGCGCATCAGCGTCCCGGCGGCGCCGACCAGGTCGCCCAAGTCGAGGTCGTCGAGGAGGAGCTTCGCCGCCTCCGGCAGGCGCTCCCGCTTGACGAAGAGCTGCAGCTTGGCGCGGCCGTCGTGGAGGTCCAAGAAGGCGCTCTTGCCGTGCTGCCGCAGGCCGAGGAGGCGTCCCGGCACCCGCAGCCGCACCGCCGCCGCGTCCAGCTCCTCGGCAGTCTTGTCGCCCCAGCGGGCGTGCACGTCGAACGGCTCGGCGTCCCATTCGAAGCGGTGCGGGTAGGTCGCGACCCCGCGCTCCGCCAGCCGCTGCCGCTTGGCGCGCCGGTTCTCTATCTGATCGTCGAGCTCGGACATGGGTCTTTGAGCAGATCTCCTGAGAACGAGCGCCGGCAGGAATCCGGCCGCGGCCCTCCGGCCGCGGGGGAACGATAGCGTATCCGCGCCGGAGAGCGCGACGCGGCCGTCGAGAAGGAAGGAAGGGGTCGCCCTACTCCTGTCGCAAGGCCACCAGCGGATCGACCCTCGTCGCCCTCCGCGCCGGGAGGTAGTTGGCGGCCAGGGCCACGAAGGCGAGGACCACGGTCACCGATGCGAAGGTCGCGGGGTCCTTGGTGCTGACCCCGTAGACCAGGCCGGCCAACTCGCGGGTGGCCAGGAAGGCGCCGCCGAGCCCGAGGACGATGCCGGCGAGCACCACCGTCATCCCCTGCCGGATGACCAGGGCGAGCACGTTCTCGCGGTGCGCTCCGAGGGCCATGCGGATGCCGATCTCGTGCGTGCGCTGCGACACCGAGTAGCTCACCACGGCGTAGACCCCGAGCGAGGCGAGCACCAGGGCGAGGCCGGCGAAGAGGCCGAGGAGGACGGTGCTGAAGCGGCTCTGGGCGAGCGACTCGGAGACGATCTCCTCCATCGTCCGCACCTGGAACACCGGCAGGTCCCGGTCCATGGCCTGGATCTCGCGGCGGATGGGGGCCGCCAGGCGCTCCGGCTCGGCCGCCGCGCGCACCACCAGTGTGGCGGTCCGCTCCGGGTCCTGGAGCTGCGACCAGTAGGCCTCCATGCCGGGCTCCTTGCTCAGCTGCGCGTGCCGGACGTCGGCCGCCACGCCGACGACGGTCAGCCACTTGACGTCCTTCTTCTGCGGGTTGCCGAAGGTGAAGCGCTTGCCGAGCGGGTCTTCGCCCGGCCAGATCTTCTCCGCCATCGAATGGTTGATGACCGCCACCGGCACCGACTCCGGCCGGTCCTGCTCCGTGAAGGCCCGCCCCTTGAGCAGCCGGACGCCCAGCGCCTGGAAGAAGTCGGGCGAGACGATGCGGACGTTGGCGCTGGGCTCGTGATTGGGCGGCGGCTCCGGCCGCCCGGCGACGCTGAAGGTGAGGATGAACCCGTTGCCGCCCAGCGGCAGGGGGAAGGCCGTCGCCGCCTTCTGGACCCCGGGAAGCGACCGCACCCGCTCGAGCAGTTGGCGGTAGAAGACCGTCTGGCGGGCCGCATCGGGGAGCTTCAGCTCGGACGGCGCGATCTCCATCGTCAGCACCCCTGCGGGCCGGAAGCCGGGGTCGATCGAGCGCAGACGGGAGAAGCTCTTCATCAGCAGCCCGGCCCCCACCAGCAGGACGAGGGCGAGGGCGACCTCGGCGAGGACGAGGAGCTGGCGGGCGAGACGGGCGCGGCCGCCGCCGGCCACCGCGCGGCCCCCCTCCTTGAGCGACTCGTTGAGGCGGCCGCCGCCGCCCCCCGGCGGATGGAGGGCGGGGAAGAGCCCGAAGAGGAGGCCGGTCAAGAGCGAGATCCCGAGGGTGAAGGCGAGTACCCGGCCGTCGATGCCGATCGCCTCGGCGCGGGGGATGTGGTCGGCGTAGAGGGCGACGAGCGCCCGCGTCCCCCAGAAGGCCAGGATGAGGCCGAGGGCGCCGCCCAGCAGAGCCAGGAGCACGCTCTCGGTCAGCAGCTGCCGCGCCAGTCGCCAGCGGCCGGCGCCCAGCGCGGCGCGGACGGCCATCTCGCGGTCGCGCGCCGCGAGCCGCGCCAGCAAGAGGTTGGCGACGTTCAGGCAGGCGATGAGCAGTACCGCGCTGACCGCCGCCAAGAGGACCTGGAGGGCCGGGCGGATGTCCGCGGTCGCCTGCTCCTGGAGCGGCACCAAGCGCACCCCCCAACCGGTGTTGCTGGCCGGGTACTGGCGCTCGAGGTTGGCCGCCAGGCCGGTCAGCTCGGCCCGCGCCCGGTCGAGCGACACCCCGTCCCTGAGGCGCCCCAGGACGACCAGGTAGTGGCCGCCGCGGCTGGTCTTCGCCAGGTCGAGGGCCAACGGCAGCCAGAGGTCGCGCTTGTTCGGCAGGTCGAAGCGGGGAGGCGCGATCCCCACCACCGTATAGCTCTCGCCGTCCAGCAGCAGGCCCTGGCCGACGATCCGCGAGTCCGACCCGAAGCGGCGGCGGAAGAGCCCGTCCGAGAGGACGACCACGTGGCGGTTGGCGGGGCGGTCCTCCTCCGGCCGGAAGGCGCGGCCGACGGCCGGTCGCTGGCGGAGGGCCTCCCAGAAGCCGGCCGAGACCCGCGCCGCCTTGAGCACCTCGGGCTCGCCGCGGCCAGTCAGGGTGACCTGGTCGGTGTCCATCGCCGCCAGCTGGCCGAACGAGCGGCTCTGCTCCTTCCAGTCGGTGAAGTTGGGCGGCGAGACGCTGAAGCGGGGAAAGCCGGCGGAGGGGTTGGCCTCCCAGACGAGGATCAGGCGCTCCGGCTGGTCGTAGGGCAGCGGCTCGATGAGGACGCCGTTGACGACGCTGAAGATCGCAGTATTGGCGCCGATCCCCAGCGCCAGGGCGAGCAGGGCGGCCCCGGTCGTCGCCGGAGCGCTCCGCAGGTTGCGGAGGGCGAAGCGGACGTCGTTCCACAGTGTCTCCACAAAACCTCCGTGCACGATCTCCGGGCGATCCCGGCCTCCAAAGCTCGGCAGCACTCTAACGCGCGATCGCCTCCGCGGGTTGCAGGCGGAAATCGCTTGACACCCCGTTGAGCGGGTGGTAGAGAAGCCTCCTGGAGGATTTGGACATCCGTTCCAACGGTCGCGAGACCTCTTCACCGGGGTGGCCGTTGACCTTCCATCCATCGCTTTTGGAGGAGCCCATGAGACATCGCCGTCCGCTTTCGATCACCGCCGCGGTCGCCGCGCTCAGCCTGGCCTGGGTAGCCACGGCGCAGGCGCAGTACCAGGTCGTGCCGCCGAAGAACGGCGGGACGATCGAGGGCCGCGTCACCCTGCCGGGAGCGGTCCCGCCCGTGCCGCCGGTCACCACGACCAAGAATCAGGACGTCTGCGGCAAGACGGTGCCCAGCCCCAAGGCCACGGTGGTCGATCCGAAGACGCATGGCGTCGAATGGGTCGTGGTCTACCTCGACAACGTGACCCAGGGGAAGGCCCCCGCCGACCAGTACGCGATCGCCAACCAGGGCTGCGCCTTCCATCCGCACGTTCTCGCCGCGATGCAGGGCAAGACCTTCCAGCTCGAGAACAAGGATCCGGTGCTGCACAACACCCACATTCGCTTCAGCGGCCGCACGCTCTTGAACGTGGCGCTCTCCTTCCACGAGGGAGACGCCATGTACCACCCGATCAAGGATCAGCGGATCCTCTCGCACGCCGGCCTGGTCAACGTCAACTGCGACGCCCACGAGTGGATGGCGGGCTACGTCGAGGTGCTGACGAACCCCTACTTCGCCGTCACCGGCCCCGACGGCTCCTACAAGATCACGGATGTTCCTCCCGGGCCCTACACCGTCAAGGTGTGGCACGAGAACCTGGGGGAGAAGACGGACAAGGTGACCGTTCCGGCGGGCGGGAAGGCGACGCTCGACATCACGTTCGCGAAGTAGCTCGTCCCCAGCGGAGGCCGGCGCCATGAGCCAGAGCGAGCCTGCCGTCGTGGAAGACCTCGATCGGCTGATCGATCGCGACCTCATCCGGAAGTGGCTCTATTGGGGCCTCTTCTGGGTGATGTTCGCGCCCACGATCGGCGTCATCGTCTCCACCAAGTTCAGCTATCCCGACTTCCTCGGCACGCTGCCCTACACGACCTTCGGGCGCCTGCGGCCGATCCACGTCAACGGCGTCATCTTCGGCGCCTTCTCGACCCTCTTCATCGGTCTCTGCTACTACATCGTGCCGCGGCTGACGGGCACGCGAATCTACCGGGAGCGGCTCGGCCACGCCATCGTCTGGGTGTGGAACCTGGGCCTCCTGGCGGGTTTCGTCTCGCTGGCGCTCGGCTACAACCACGGCATGGAGGCCGGCGAGTTCCCCTTGGCGGTCGGCATCGTCGTCTTCATCGCG
>DATNKQ010000268.1:0-2568 GCA_035603315.1 Thermoanaerobaculia bacterium | reverse complement strand
TGCGGTCCGCCGCGAGGGGTCGCGAGGATCGCGGGGCCGGATGACCCG
The DNA here is from genome assembly GCA_035603315.1 of Thermoanaerobaculia bacterium. Taxonomy (GTDB): domain Bacteria; phylum Acidobacteriota; class Thermoanaerobaculia; order Multivoradales; family UBA5704; genus DATNKQ01. The sequence continues at coordinate 2,520 of DATNKQ010000268.1, read as the reverse complement.
TTCGGCTACAATCCGGCCTCCGCTTTCGGCGATCTCGCGCCGTCGAGAGCCTCGCCATGCGCAAGATCCACCGTTACCGGCAACCGAGCCTCGTCCTGCTGGCCGCGCTCCTCCTCGCGCTCGCCTCCTGCCGCCGGCACGAAGCGCCGGGCCGCCACCGCGGCCTCGCCGGCGCCGCCCGCGGCTGGAACCTGGTGCTGCTGTCGATCGACACCGTCCGCGCCGACCACCTGGGCGCCTATGGCTATCGGGTGCGGGCGACCACCCCGCGGATGGACGCTGTGCTCGCCTCCGGCGTGCGCTTCGACGCGGCGATGGCACAACGGGCCGCCACCTGGCCGTCCCTCGCCTCGGTCCTGACCGGCCTCTACCCCAGCGCCCACGGCGTCGCCGAGAACGGCTACGGGTTCCCCGACGACCTACCCACCTTGCCCAAGCTGCTGCACGCCGCCGGCTACGAGACGGCCGCCTTCCTGAGCAACATGTGCCAGGCGAACCACCAGGGCTGGGACGACCTCGAGTGCAGCGCCAGCCAGGACGGCAAGACCATCCGCCGGGCGCTCGACTGGTCGCAGGAACCCGCCCGCGGCAAGCTCCCGTTCTTCCTCTGGGTCCACCTCTTCGGCGCCCACAGCCCCTACTACAACGGCGGCGACGCCGCCGCGCGCGTCCTCGACCCCGGCTACCAGGGACCGCTCGGCCCCAAGCGCTGGCAGCTCGACCAGGTGATGACCAAGCGCATGGCGCTCGACGCCGCCGACCTCCGGCACCTGAACGCCCTCTACGACGCGGCAGTCCAGGGCAGCGACCGCCACCTGGGCACCCTCCTGGACGGCCTCCGGGCCGCCGGCCGACTCGACCGCACCCTGCTCGTCCTGCTGTCGGACCACGGCGAGGAGCTCTACGCCCACAACGGCTACCTCTACCACTCCTGCTCGGTCTACCAGTCGACGCTTCACGTCCCGCTGGGGCTGGCGGCGCCGGGCCTCCTGCCCGCCGGCGCCGGCGTCCCGCAGACGGTCGAGCTGATCGACGTCGCCCCCACTCTCCTCGACCTCCTGGCGGTGGCGCCGCCCAAGGAGCAGCACGGCCGCTCGCTGGTCCCCTACCTCGAGCGCCCGGGCGCCGCGGGCGCCGGCAAGCCGGCCTTCTCGGAGTACGGGGAGGCGCCGGTGCACACCGTGTTGCGCGATGGCTGGAAGCTGGTCGACAACCCGCGGCGGTTCGATCCCGTCTGCATCCCCAACGCCCCTCCCCACCACTACCCCATCGCCAGCGAAGAGCTCTACGACCTCGCCCGCGACCCCGGAGAGACGAAGAACCTCGCCGCCGGCGAGCCGGGCCGGGTCGCCGAGCTTGCCCGCCTCCTCCATCAACGCTTCGCGGGGATCCGCAGCCGCCTGGGCAAGCAACCGGTGGACGAGAAGCTGAAGGAGGAGCTGAAAGCGCTGGGATACGTGGAGCACTGAGGCGGTCGAACACTGAGGCGGTCGAGTCCCGATTTGGCCTCGCGCAGCGATTGGCAGCGCCCCATCTGCTGGTTCTGCAGGCCTACGGTGATCCCGGGCGCGCCCCCGAAAGAGCGGAGCGAGGCCAAATCGGGACGCAAGCCTGACGTCACAAGTTTGACTTAACCTTCCCGGCGCGCTTAGGATATACGGTCTTTGGACGGCGGGGAGGTTAGCTCAGTGGTAGAGCACCTGCCTTACACGCAGGGGGTCGCGGGTTCAAGTCCCTCACCTCCCACCAGGGGCAGTCCGCGGGGTCGTAGTTCAGTCGGTTAGAACGCCGGCCTGTCAAGCCGGAGGTCGCGGGTTCGAGTCCCGTCGGCCCCGCCATTTTTAGACGAAATCGAGACGAAATCGGGAGAGATCGAGATGCGCGAGAAGATCAAGATGGTGTCGTCGGCCGGCACCGGCTACTTCTACACCACGACCAAGAACAAGAAGCTCTCGACCGAGAAGCTGCGGATGCAAAAGTACGATCCCAAGGTCCGCAAGCACGTCGAGTTCGTAGAAGAGAAGCTGCGCTAAGCGCCTCTCTCCGCCGCCGCGGCCCCGCGGCCGCCTCGAACATCCTGAACGGACCAAGGAGGGAGATCCCGATGTTTGAAGTTCCGCCTCTGCCCTACGCCTTCGACGCCCTGGAGCCCCACATCGACGCCAAGACGATGGAGATCCATCACGACAAGCACCACGCCGCCTACGTCAGCAAGCTGAACGCGGCCCTGGAGGGTCATGCCGACCTCCAGAAGAAGACCGTCGAAGAGCTCCTGCGCGGCATCGACGCCGTGCCGGAGTCGATCCGCACCGCGGTGCGCAACCACGGCGGCGGGCACGCCAACCACTCGCTCTTCTGGCAGGTCATGGGCCCCGGCGGCGGCGGCAAGCCGACCGGCTCGGTCGCGCAGGCCATCGACCGCGACCTCGGCGGCTTCGACAGCCTCAAGGAGAAGCTCAACAACGCCGCCGGCAACCAGTTCGGGTCGGGCTGGGGCTGGCTGGTCGTCGCCGGCGGCAA
>DATNKQ010000262.1:0-8265 GCA_035603315.1 Thermoanaerobaculia bacterium | reverse complement strand
CCGGGAGGGGACAAGCCCCTCCCCTACATAAAAAGGCAGCTTCTGTCCTAAGCGGTTGGCGGTGCGCACAGCGCACCCTACGGTACAGCCCCTCGCCCGCTCCTGATATATTTCGCACCTCGAATGAAGGTCCTCGTCACCGGTGGAACCGGTTTCCTCGGCCGGCGCATCGTCGCCGGGCTGGCCCCTCGGCATACGCTCCGGCTGCTGGTGCGGCCGGGGTCGTCGCGCGAGCGCTTCCCCAAGGGGGTGGAGTTCGCGGCCGGCGACGTCACCGACCGCTTCGGGCTGCAGCGGGCGGCGGCGGGCTGCGACGCCGTGGTGCACGCGGCCGCCCTGGTCAAGATCGTCGCCCCGGCGCGGGAGTTCGACCGCATCAACGTCGAGGGCCTGAAGAACGCCCTCGCCGCCGCCGAGCACGCGGGGGTCTCCCGCTTCGTCTACGTGTCGAGCTTCATGGCCCTGGGGCCGACCGAGGGCGGGCCGGGGGGCCAGCTCGACGAGTCGGCCGAGCCGCGCGACCGCCCCTGGATCAACGACTACGAGCGGACGAAGACGCTCGCCGACCGCGCCGCCCGCCAGGCGATCGCGGAGGGCGCGCCGGTCACCATCGTCTATCCCGGGGTGATCTACGGCCCCGGCGAGATGACGGAGGGGAACCTCGTCGTCCGCCACGTCCTCGACCTCGTCCACCGCCGCCTGCCGGCGCTCATCGGCAGCCCCGACCGGCGCTGGAACTACGTGCACGTCGAGGACGTCGCCCGCGGCGTCGCCCTGGCGCTCGAAGCGGGCTCGCGGACCGGCCGCTACATGCTGGGCGGCGAGAACGTGCGCTTGTCCGACTTCTACCGCACGGTCGAGGAGCTGACCGGCGTCCGCGTCCCCCGGCGCCGGCTGCCGGACGGGCTCGCCAAAGCCGCCGGCGCCCTGCAGAAGGGCTGGGCCCGCCTGCGCGGCTCGACCCCGCAGCTCACCCCCGACCTCGTGGAGGTCTACCGCCACGACTGGGCCTACAGCTCGGCGAAGGCGGAGGCCGAGCTCGGCTACCGCTTCCGGCCGCTCGCGAAGGGCCTCGCCGCGACCATCGCCTGGCTCGAGGAGAGCGGGCAGTGGAAGCGCGCCTCTTGAAGATCTCTTCTGGAAGATCTCCCTCGTGAAGATCTCTCGCGGCGAGCTGCTGCGCAAGGTGACGCACATGGGGGTGGGGCTGATCGCCCTCTCCCTGCGGTTTCTGGGACCCGCCTGGGCGGCCGTGCTCGCCGCCGCCGCCCTCGCCATGAACCTCTTCGTGCTGCCGCGGCTGGGCGGCCGGCGGATGTGGCGCGACCACGAGCTCCAGGCCGGCACCTCGGCGGGGATCGTCCTCTACCCGCTCGCCGTGCTGATCCTCGTCCTCGTCTTCTGGCGCCGGCTGGAGATCGCGGCAGCCACCTGGGGGATCCTCGCCTTCGGCGACGGCATGGCCTCGATCGTGGGGATGACGCTCGGCCGCGCCAAGCTCCCCTGGAACCCGCGGAAGAGCTGGGCGGGGAGCGCCGCCTACGTGCTCTGCGGCACCGCGGCTGCGGCCTTCCTCCTCACCTGGACGGCGCCCGGCCGCTACGGCGCCGGCTTCGCGGTCGCCATCGCCGCCGCGGCGGCGCTCTTCGCCGCCGGCCTGGAGTCGCTGCCGAACGGGCTGGACGACAACCTGGGGGTGCCGCTCGTCACCGGCCTCTTCCTCTGCGGGCTGGCGCTCACCCAGGGACATTGGAGCGCGCTCCAGGCGGACGGCTTCGAGCGGCGCCTGTTGATCGGCGCGGCCATCAACGCGGCGCTCGCGGGGGCCGCCTTCGCGCTGCGCACCGTCGACCTCTCGGGCGTCGTCGCCGGCTTCCTCCTGGGGACTGCCATCTACGCTTTCCTGGATTGGCGGGGCTACCTCCTGCTCGTCGCCTTCTTCGTCGTCGGCAGCGCCTGCACCAAGCTCGGCTACCGCCAGAAAGCGGCGGCGAAGCTGGCGCAGGAGAAGGGCGGGCGCCGCGGCGCCCGGCACGCCCTCGCCAACAGCGGGGTCGCCGCCGCCTGCGCCCTCTTCGCCGCCGCCACCCCCTATCCTCTGCTCTTCGCCCTCGCCTTCGCCGGCGCCTTCGCCACCGCCGCCGCCGACACCGCTTCGTCCGAGATCGGCCAGCTCCTCGGCCGTCGCACCTATCTCCCGACGACCTGGAAGCCGGTGCCGCGGGGGACCGAGGGGGCGGTTTCGCTCGAAGGGACGCTCGCCGGGATCGGCGCCGCGCTCATCCTCGCCGCGTTGGGCGCCGGGGTGGGGCTCTACCCCTGGACGGGCGTCCTGGCGGTCGTCGCCGCCGCCTTCCTGGGCACCACCTTCGAGAGCGTCGTCGGGGCGGCGCTCGAGAAGCGCCGGCTGCTCGACAACGAGGCGCTCAACTTCCTCAACACGCTGGTGGGCGCGCTCTGCGCCGCCGCCTTCTCCTTCCTCGTGCGCTGAACCTCCCGCATGCCGTCCAAGCTCGCGCTCTACCTCCGGCTCGCCCGGCCGTTCACCCTCCTGCCGCCGCTCCTGGGGATCGTCTCGGGGTCGATCTGCGCCTTCGGCTCGGTGCACAACCCGCAGCCCGGGGCCGGGCTCACCGCGGCAGTCTTCCTGACGGTCGTCCTGGGCTCACTCTGCGCCAGCTTCATGAACGCGGCCTCGAACGCCATCAACCAGATCTACGACCTGGAGATCGACCGCCTCAACAAGCCGGGGCGGCCTCTGGTGACCGGCGCCCTGTCGATCCGCGATGCCTGGATCTTCAGCTGGATCTTCTACGCCCTGGCGCTCGCCCCCACCTGGCTGGTGGTGCCGCATCCCTACGACAGCTGGGGGCAGAAGCTCCAGGCGCCGCTCGCCGCCCACCAGACCTTCTTCATCTACCTGGCCGGCCTCCTCTTCACCTTCCTCTACTCGGCGCCTGCGCTCGGGCGGACGAAGACCCGGGGCATGCTCGCCAACCTGACCATCGCCATCCCCCGCGGCACCCTCCTCAAGGTGGCGGGTTGGGCGATGGTCGCCCGCGTCGGCTACAGCGAGCCCTGGTTCCTGGGCGGCATCATCGGCATCTTCCTGCTCGGCGCCTCCTCGACCAAGGACTTCGCCGACATCGAGGGCGACCGCGCCGGCGGCTGCCGCACGCTCCCCATCCTCTACGGGGTCGAGAAGACGACGAAGATCATCAGCCCCTTCTTCATCCTCCCCTGGCTGCTGCTGCCGCTGGGCGCCTTCCTCCCCGACCCCCAGGACCCCAGCCACCCGATTCTCACCGGCAACCCCTGGCTGCTGAGCGGGCTCGGGGTCCTCCTCACGGTCTGGGGGGCCTACACCGTCTACCTCCTCGTCCGCGACCCCGCCTCCCTTACCGAGACCGAGAACCACCCCTCCTGGCGCCACATGTACCTGATGCTGATGGCGGCGCAGGTGGGGCTGGCGCTGGCGTACCTGCTGTAGAACGCCACCTGCCCGATTCTGTTTGTGTAGGGGCGGGGCTTGCCCCCGCCCGGGCGGAGACAAGCCCCGCCCCTACGAAAACAGCTTTCGGCTGAGATGCGGCTCTTGCCGTAAAATGGCGATGGGAGAATGTTAATGGAGAAGGACGAAGACGCTGGCGCGAAGGACGCGCTGCCGCTGGTAGCGGCGGGGGACCTCTCGTCCTTCGACGTCGAGACGGCGGAGGTGGAGTCGGAGAAGGCGTTGGCGGGCGGCCATGACCTGCCGAGCCAGGGGCTGCTCTCCTTCTACGACCGCCTGCGCAGGCACGTCCTGGACGCCGTCGAGAACCGCGCCGGCAAGCTCCCCGGCGACGCCGTCAAGATGCTCCTTCTGGTGCCCGACGTCTTCATGCTGCTGGTCCGCCTGACCCTCGACAAGGACGTCCCCAAGCCCGCCCGCGCCATGATCGGCGGCGCTCTCGCCTACTTCATCCTGCCCATGGACCTGCTGCCGGAGGCGATCCTCGGGCCGGTCGGCTACCTCGACGACCTGGTGCTCGCCGTGGCGGTGCTCTCGCAGGCCTTCGGCGGCGAGCTCGAGCCCTACGCTCGCAAGCACTGGAGCGGCCCGGAGGACCTGCGCGTGGTGATGCGCGACGTCACCCAGGCCGCCCAGGCCCTCTTGGGCGCCAACCTCTACGGCCGGCTGAAGAGGTTGCTCCACCGCCGCGGCGTCAAGGTCGACTGACCCCCTACTTCGAGCCCAGCGTGACGGCGACGTCGCGCGCCTCGCCGCCGCGGAGGATGCGGAGGGTGACCGCCTTCCCCGCGCGCCCCTCGTCGAGGGCCGATTGGAGGCCGCCGAGGTCGCCGATCGCCTGCCCGTCGAGCGCCAGGAGGACGTCGCCGAGGACGATGCCGGCCTGCTCCGCCGGGCTCCCCGGCTGCACGCCGACGACGATGAGACCGACGGCATGCCCGGTCGCCTCCGCCGTGGCCGCCGGCAGCCGCACGGGATGGGCGCCGACCCCGAGATAGCCGCGCTTCACGCCGCCGTGGGCCAAGAGCGATTCGACGACCCGGGTGAGGGTGGACGCCGGGATCGCCACCCCGCGCCCGCGGCGGAAGCCGGCGTCGTTCATCCCCAGGGCGCGGCCGGAAGCGTCGATCAAGAGGCCGCCGGTGAAGCCGGGCGGATGCGCGACGTCGGTCTCGAGGTAGCGGTCGACCTTGCCGCCCGCCCCCGTCCGCCACTCGTCGCCCAGGGCGCTGACAATGCCGAGCGTCGCCCGCGCCGTCCGCCCCGGCCGCGAGAGGGCGAGGACGAGGTGGCCCACCTTGAGGCCGCTGATGTCAGACCATGGCGCGGGCTTCAAGCCCGAGGCCTCGGTCCGGAGCACGGCGACGTCGGTCCGCGGGTCGCGGCCGGCGAGGGTCGCCGGAACTTCGCTGCCGTCGGGCAGGCCGACCCGGATCTCCTCGTCGCGCTCCACCTTGTGGTCGGCGGTGACGATGACGCCGTCGGCCGACCAGACGATGCCGGAGGAAGCCCCGCGGTGGCGGGCCTCGACGCGGACCACGGAGGCGCTCGCTTCCTCCACCGCGGAGGCGAGCGCGTCGGAAAGCTGCTGGATGCTGTTGTTGTCGTTCATGCGGATGAGAGTAGCGGCCCGCGGCAGGCGCCACATCCGCCGGTCCGGCAGGTCGGCACCTGCCCGGTCGGGGAGGAAGGTCCGAGTAGGGTGCGCTCTGCGCACCATCGACGGTTGCGGTGCGCACAGCGCACCCTACGCGCTGCGATGATAGGAAGTCTTACAGCAGGATCAGCCCCAGCCGCGCCGCCTTGACGACGGCGTCGGTGCGGCCGGAGGCGCCGAGCTTGCCGAGGATGGCGGTGACGTGGAACTTGGCGGTGTGCTCGGAGACCCCCAGGCGCAGGCCGATGGCGGGGTTGGAGAGGCCCTGAGCGAGAAGCTGCAGGACCTCGACCTCGCGCGGCGTCAGCGGCTCGATCAGCTCGGCCCGTTCGGGATGGTCGGCGGCATCGGCCGACCCCGGTCGGGCAAGGGCGGCGGCGAGCGCCTCGTCGACGACGACGAGCCCGAGCGCGAGGGCCTGGAGCGCCGCCGCCAACCGAGCGGCGCCGGCGTCGCGGAAGAGAAGCCCGCGGGCGCCGGCCGCCAGAGCCTCGGCGGCGAGGTCTTCGGAGGGCACGAGGACGAGGGCCGGCGGCCCTGTATCTTCGTCTTCGAGATTGGGTAGGGCGAGGGGATCGGCTGTGGATGCCGCGCCGGCTCCGAGATCCCAGAGAAGGACGTCCGGCCGCAGCCGCTCCACGGCAGAGGCGGCCTCGTCGGGCGCCGCCTGGCCGGCCAGCGCCAGGCCCGGCTCGCCGGCGAGGAGGGCCGCGAGGCCGCTCCGCGCCAGCGGGTCGCCGCCCACCAGGAGCACCCGGATCTCACCCGGCGCGCTCAACGCTGGCCTCCCCGCGGCGGGCGCCGCGAGGTCAGCTCCTCCTTTGCCGCAGCTCCTCGAAGAGCTCCTGGACCGGCGCGAAGCCGAAGTCGGGGAAGTTCTCGGGGTTCTTCCAGAATCCGCCCAGGCCGCCGTTGCCCCAGTGCTCGTAGACCGACACCTTGAGCATGAGCTGCAGCTTGTCGCAGGCCTTGACCAGTTGGGCCTCCCGGGTCTCCCCGGCCTGGTACTCGTCGTAGAGCTCGCGCGCCCGCGCCGGCAGCGGCGCCAGCACGTCGGCGATCGCCGCCGCCTCGGCGGTCTTCTTCGCCCCCGGCGGGAAGTAGCGCCCGGCGGTGCGCGGCAGGTCGCCGACCCGCAGCTCGGCGAGGTCATGGACGAGGGCGATCTCGACCGCGCGATGGACGTCGATGCCGTCGATGCGGGCGCCCAGCGCCCACACCAGGAAGAGCACGTGCCAAGAGTGCTCGGTCACGCTCTCCGGCTCCGTCACCCCCCGCAGCAGGAAGCCGCTGCGCGGGATGCGGTCCAAGACCTGCAGCTCCATCAGTAGCTCGAGCAGGGAGTCGTTGGCGCGCATGCCGGCCGAGCGTACACGAAGGGAGCGGGAGCGTCGATGCGGGAGGGGAGCAGCTTCGACCTCTACGCCGATCCTTCGTGCATCGCCATCCGCAGCACCTCCGCCAGATGGAGCGCCTGGCGGCCGGTGGATTGGGCGATCTGCTCGCGGCAGCTGAAGCCGTCGGCGAGGATGAGGGTTTCGGGGGCGGCCTGGCGCACCGCCGGCAGGAGGACGCGCTCGCCGATCTGCTGGGCGACGTCGTAGTGCCGGCGCTCGAAGCCGAAGGCGCCGGCCATGCCGCAGCAGCCGGAGTCCAGCACTTCGAAGTCGAGGCCGAGCCTGCCCAGCACCGCCCTCTCGTCGTCCATCCGCAGCACCGCCTGCTGGTGGCAGTGCCCCTGCACGATCGCTTTCTTCCCCAGACGGGGCGGCTGCCAGCCCGGCGCGCTGCGCTCCAGGATCTCGCTCAGGAGAAACGTCTGCCTCGCCAGCCTCTGCGCGTCCTCGTCTTCGGGGAAGAAGTTCAGGAGCTCGTCGCGGAAGACCGAGGCGCAGCTCGGCTCCAGCACCACGACCGGCATGCCCGCACGGAGGCGCGGCGCCAGCGCAGTGACGATGCGGGAGAGCCAGCTCTTCGCTGTCGGAAGCATCCCGTAGTCGTAGAGCGGCCGGCCGCAGCAGAACGGGCGCTCGTCGACCTCGACGCGGAAGCCCGCCGCTTCCAGGACCTCGACGGCGGCGATGGCCGTTTGCGGCCGGAAGTAGTTGTTGAAGGTGTCGGCCCAGAGGAGGACCGCGGGGCCGTCGCCTTGGCTCCGCGCGCGCCGAGCGAACCACCTCCGGAAGCTTTGCGGGGCGAGGGCCGGGATGTGCCGCGCCGGGTGGATGCCGACCAGGAGCTTCAAGAGGCCGCCGAGCCCGGGGGCGTGCGCCGCGGCGTTCGCCAGCCGCGGCGCCCGGGCGGCGAGCGGCGCCCAGCGGCCGACGAGGCCGAAGGCGTAGGCCTCGCGGGGACGGAGACGTCCCTCGTAAAAGTGAGAGAAGAACTCCGCCTTGTAGGAGGCCATGTCGACGTTGACCGGGCACTCCCCCTTGCACCCCTTGCAGGCGAGGCAGAGGTCGAGCGCCTCCTTGACCTCCAGGCTCCGCCAGCCGCCGGCGACGGGGTCGCCACGGAGCATCTCGAAGAGCAGGCGGGCGCGCCCACGCGTCGTCTCCCGCTCGTCCCTCGTCGCCCGGTAGCTCGGGCACATCAGGCCGCCCTCCTGCCGGCGGCAGACCCCGGCGCCGACGCAGCGCAGGGCCGCCCGCGCGAAGCTCCCCTGGTCGGCGGGAAAGCGGAAGCGGGTCGCGGGCTCGGCCGGGCGATAGGCCGTGCCCAGCCGCAGGTTGGCGTCGACGGGGTCGGGATCGACGACCTTGCCCGGGTTCATCCTCCCCTCCGGGTCCCAGATCGCCTTGAACTCGCGGAACGCCGCCACCAGCTCCTCGCCGAACATCTTGGGAAGCAGCCAGCCGCGCGCCTGGCCGTCGCCGTGCTCGCCGGAGAGCGAGCCGCCGTAGCTGATCACCAGCTCCGCCGCCTCCTCGAGGAACCGCTTCCACTTGGCGATGCCGTCCGCCGTCAGCAGGTCCCAGTCCATGCGGCAGTGCACGCAGCCCTCGCCGAAGTGGCCGTAGAGGACGGTTTTGTAGTCGTACTTCTTGAGCAGTGCCGAGAGGTCGCGCAGGTAGGCGGCGAGCCGCGCCGGCGGCAC
>DATNKQ010000255.1:0-6213 GCA_035603315.1 Thermoanaerobaculia bacterium | reverse complement strand
CGGCCTCCACCATCGCGAGCATCGACAGGGCCTCCGGGTCCTTGCTGGCATCGACGGGAACGGCGCCCATCAGGCTGCGCACCGAGCCCGCGGCTGCGTCGAGCTTTCCCTGCCAGAGCTCGAGGTGCGCCAGGTCGCGGTGCAGACCGCTCGTCATGTTCGGGTCGCCGGCGCTGCTCGCCAGCGCCTGACGGAGCGTGGTCTCGGCCAGGGCGAGCTTCCCCTGTTGCATGAGAACCTGGCCGAGGGTGCCGAGAGCGCTGGCCTCGATGTTGGTCCAGTGCGCCTGGCGCGCGAGCCGAAGGGCCTCGCGCAGCTCCGGTTCGGCGGCCGTAAGGTTTCCCATCGTCTGCCGCACACAGCCGAGGTTCAGGTGCGCGACGGCCTGGCCGTCCTTCGACCCCAGCTCCTGCGAGATGCGCAGCGATTCCTCGAGATGTTGCAGCGCGGCATTGACGTCGCCGTCCCCGACCTCGAGGTTGGCAAGGTTGATGAGGACGGAGGCGAGCCCCGCGCGGTCCGCCATCTCCGAATCCAGGCCCGCGGCCTCCTCGTAGAGCTTTTTCGCTCGACCCGGCTGCTGGAGGTCCATGGCCACGATGGCGAGGTCGTTGACGGCCTTCGCCTCGTTCCAACGGTCGCCGATGCTGTGAAAATCGGCTCGCGAGCGCTGCAGCAGGCGCGCGGCGCGCGGAAGGTGAGAGAGCTTCTCCTCGATGACTCCGGTGTCCGTGAGGACGGCCGCCGTTCCCCGCGTCGAACGGACCTGCTGGAACAGGGCGAGCGACTGCCGATCGAGCTCCAGGGCACGGTCGGTCGCTCCCTCCCGGTCGGCCAGGTCGGCGAGCTGCTGGAGAGCCCTGGCCTGGCCCGCGCGGTCGCCCAGATGGGCGAAGCGCTCCTGCACCTGGACGAGGAGCCCGCGGGCCTTCTCGACGTCGCCGTCGCCCGCGCGGGCGCTCGCCTCTTCGAGCTCCGCGGCGGCCAGGACGGCCGGGTTGTCGGTCCGCTTCGCCGCGTCCTCGGCGGCGAGCGCCGCGGCGATCGCCCCGCGCGGATCCGAGAGGCTCGCGCGGGCCTTCGCCTCGAGGAGGGCGAGGGCGGGCACCAGCCTCTCGTCGAGCCGCCCGCTGCGGAGGGCCTGCAGCGTCTCGATCGCGTCGCGAGGCCGGGCGCCTTCGAGCTGCGCGGTGGCGAGCTGGTAGGCGTAGTCGGGGTGGTGGGGAGCGAGGCGCCAGAGGGTGCGGAACCGTCCCGCCGCCCCGAAGAGGTCGGCGTTCACCCGGCGGGAGACGGCCGAGACCTCCAGGCGCTGCTGCTCGGGCAGGCGATCCCCACGCTTCACCGCCTGCAGCGCCTCGGCCCGCGCGCGCTGGTCGTGGCCGAGGTCGGCGCAAGCGCGGGCGAGCGCGGCGTGCGACAAGGCGAACTCGGGGTCCGCCTGGAGCGCGCGGCCGAGAACGGCGTGCGCAGCCATCAGCTGCTGCCGCCCCAGCAGGTCGAGGCCCTCGGCGTAGAGGCCTTCAGCCTCCAGCGTCGCGGGGCGCAAGGCCTCCATGGCGGCGCGGTCCTGAGGCGTGATCTCGGCGATGCCGATGGCGCGGCGCGCGCGCCCCCCCAGGCGCGCCATGAGGTCGGAGAGCCTGGACAGCGATCCCGATTCTGCGATCGCGGCGAGGTCACGCCCCTGCCTCGCCTGCCTCACCGCCACGGCGATCCGGATCGTCGGATCGTCGCCGTCGCCCGACAGAGCGAAGGAGCCCGAGGTCACCAGGTCCGCATCCAGCCCGCCGGCGCCGGCCGGGACCTGGAGCGTCTCGACCTGACCCCCCGCCGCGATCTCCAGCAGGACTCGGTGGCCGAGGGCTGCCGCCAGCCAGGCTGACTGCCGGCTCGGCGAAGAGTCCCTGAGATCTTCGATGGCGACAGCCGGACGCGCCGCCGGGAGAACCCTGCGATCGGCAACGATGGATGCAACTCGAAGGCGATGCGCCGGCCGGTTCCCAGGCTCCACCAGGCCCAGGCAGGCGGAGAGGAGGACCAGCATGCCGGCCCGCAACAGCAGGTGGCCGCGAGCTGCCCGGGAAACGGTCCGCCGGGGGCCCGCCTCCACCAGGGACCGCGCGACCGCCGCGGCGCTGGCAGGACGGTCTTGCGGCAGCCCGGCGAGGCAGCTCTGCACAGCCTGCCTCCACGCGGGGGGCAACCCCTGGATGGCCGCTTGCGAGCTCGACTTGCGGCCGAAAGGGCGGCGCTCCCACCAGCTGTCACAGTCCGGCGCGGGCCGCACCCCTCCGACCATCTCGCAGATGACGACCCCCAGAGCGTAGATGTCGCTCGCCGCGGTGACGTCGCGTCGCAGCAGCAGCTCGGGCGCCATATAGGCGGTGGTGCCGCCGGCGCAACCGCTCGCTGCGCCGGTATGGCGGGCCAGCCCGAAATCGGTGACCACCGCCCGGAGGCCGCTGGGCGTGGGCTCCAGGATGACGTTGCCGCTCTTGAAGTCGCCATGCGTCACCTGCGAACGATGAGCGGCGTCCAGGGCCTCGGCCAGCTGCGCGATGATGGGCAGGGCCTCGGCCGGGGTCAGCGGCCCGCCTTGCGCGAGGCGGCAGGCCAGCGTCTCCCCCCGCAGGAGCTCCATGACCAGCACCAGAGTCTGAAGCTCGGGACCCGGCTCATCAGACGCCGGCGCCGAGTGCTGGAAGACATCGAAGATCCGGCAGACGTTGGGATGGGTGACCTTGCGGGAGAGCAGGGCCTCGCTCCGCAGGAGGTCGCGGGCGCGGCGGCTCGCCGCGAGATCCGGCCGCATGACCTTGAGAGCGACGCGCTGACCGAGCTCCAGGTCCTCGGCCTCGAAGACCTGGGCCATGCCACCCTGGCCGAGGAGGCGAATCACCCGGAAGCGGTTGGCGGCGATCTCGCGCGGAAGAAAGATCGGAACGGTCGCGGCCGGCTCGACCTCAAGATCCTCGAAGCCCGCCGTGGCTGTCTCTGGTTCGCCCATGACGAAACCTGCTGCGCCCCATGTTAGCTACGGGCGATTATCTCCCAGGTTGCGGCTGCCCCGACGTTAGCTGATCGATCACTTGGCACCTGCCCATGCCTTGAGCGCCCTTGGAAGCTGGCTGTCTCTCGCTTCCAAGGACGGTAACTCGATACGAGTCAACGACGTGTGGAAGAAACGGGCGGCCGGCACCGACCTGGCGTGCGCCTTGAAGAGCGACTCCCGAAGCAGACGGCTCTCTCTCGAGGAGGTGCAGCGTGACAGGACGATCGGTCTACCGCACTTGGGTGTTGGCAGCGAGCGGGCTTTTCATGGCCGTTTCCTCGGCCTGGGCGGCGCCGGCGATCAGCGTGCAGCAGGGCACGACCTCGATCGCCAAGGGATCGACGTACGTCTATCCGGCCTCGACGCCGGTCGGCACGCCGACCTCGGTGCAGTTCACCATCACCAACACCGGCAATACCACGCTCAACATCAGCAACCCGACAGCGCTGGTCGCCGGCGGCAGCGCCTTCAGCCTCATCATCAACGCTCCCTCCTCGATCCCGGCCGGCGGCAACGGCGTCTTCCGCGTGCGCCTCCAGTCGGCAACCAGCGGCACCTTTACCGGCACGGTCACCATCCACAGCGACGCCCCGGGCAACACCTCGTTCGCCTTCAACGTCCAGGGCACGGTGACCGGCCCGACGATCAGCGTGCAGCAGGGCACGGCCGCCATCGCCAAAGGCTCGACCTACGTCTATCCGGCCTCGACGCCGGCCGGCACTCCGACCTCGGTGCAGTTCACCATCACCAACACCGGCACCGCCACGCTCAACATCAGCAACCCGACGGCGCTGGTCGCCGGCGGCAGCGCCTTCAGCCTCATCATCAACGCCCCCTCCTCTATCCCGGCCGGCGGCAACGGCGTCTTCCGCGTCCGCCTCCAGTCGGCGACCGGCGGCACCTTTACCGGCACGATCAGCATCAACAGCGACGATTCGGCCAACAACCCCTTCACCTTCTACGTCCAGGGCACCGTCACCGCGCCGCTGATCGGCGTCCTGCAGGGTTCGACCGCCGTCGCCAAGGGCTCGACCTTCGTCTACCCGGGGAGCACCCCGGCGGGTGTCGTGTACTGGCTGCCGTTCACCATCACCAATTCCGGCAGCGCCACCCTCAACATCAGCAACCCGACGGCGCTCGTCACCAACGGCGGCGGCGCCTTCTCGTTGACGGTCAGCGCTCCGGCGTCGATCGCCGCCGGCAGCAGCGGCAACTTCCGCGTCCGCCTGCTCTCGGGAACGCCTGGGACCTACACCGGCACGGTGACCATCAACAGCGACGATCCCGTCAATCCAACGTACTCCTTCAATCTCCAGGGCACGGTCGCCGCCGCTCCGGCGATCGGCGTCCAGAAGAGCGGCTCGGCGATCGCCAGCGGCGCGACCTACATCTTCCCGAGCACGCCGGCAGGGTTGGCCGAATCGCTCACCTTCACCGTCACCAACACCGGCGGAGCGACGCTGAGCATCAGCAACCCGTCGACGCTCCTCACGGGCAGCAGCGCCTTCAGCCTCACGGCCGCGGCACCGGCCTCGATCGCCGCCGGCGGCAGCGGGACCTTCGTCGTCCGCCTGCTTTCGGCGACCCCGGGCACCTACACGGCGACGGTGACGATCAACAGCAACGACCCCGTCACCAACCCCTTCACCTTCACGCTCCAGGGCACGGTCAACCCGGCATCGGCGATCAGCGTGCAGCAGGGCACGACCAGCGTGGCCAAGGGCTCGACCTTCATTTTCCCGGCCTCGACGCCGGCCGGCACGCCCACGTCGGTGCAGTTCACCATCACCAACACCGGCGGAGCGACGCTCAACATCAGCAACCCGACCGCGCTGGTCGTCGGCGGCAGCGCCTTCAGCCTCATCATCAACGCGCCCTCGTCGATCCCGGCCGGCGGCAACGGCATCTTCCGCGTCCGCCTCCAGTCGGCGACCGGCGGCACCTTCACCGGCACGGTCAGCATCAGCAGCGACGATCCGCTCAACAACCCCTTCACCTTCAACGTCCAAGGGACGGTCACGGCCCCGCTGATCGGCGTCCTGCAGGGTGCGACCGCCGTCGCCAAGGGCTCGACCTTCGTCTACCCGGGGAGCACTCCGGCGGGGGTCGTCTACTGGCTGCCGTTCACCATCACCAACACCGGCAGCGCCACGCTCAATATCAGCAACCCGACGGCGCTCGTCACCAACGGCGGCGGCGCCTTCTCGTTGACGGTCAACGCTCCGGCGTCGATCGCCGCCGGCAGCAGCGGGAACTTCCGTGTCCGCCTGCTCTCGGGAACCCCCGGGACCTACACCGGCACGGTGACCATCAACAGCGACGACCCCGTCAATCCGGCCTACTCCTTCAATCTCCAGGGAACGGTCGCCGCCGCCCCGGCGATCGGCGTCCTGCAGGGCGGTTCGGCGATCGCCAGCGGCGCGACCTTCACCTTCCCAAGCACGCCGGCGGGGGCGGCCGAATCGCTCGTCTTTACCATTACCAACACCGGTGGAGCGACGCTGAACATCAGCAATCCGTCGACGCTGGTCTCCGGCAACAGCGCCTTCAGCTTGACCGCCGCGGCGCCGGCATCGATCGTCGCCGGCGGCAGCGGGAGCTTCGTCGTCCGCCTGCTGTCGGCAACTCCGGGCACCTACACGGCGACGGTGACGATCAACAGCAACGACCCCGTCACTAACCCCTTCACGTTCACTCTCCAGGGCACCGTCAACCCGGCGCCGGCGATCGGCGTGCAGCAGGGCACGACCAATGTGGCCAAGGGCTCGACCTTCGTCTACCCGGCCTCCACGCCCGCGGGCACTCCCACCTCGGTGCAGTTCACCATCGCCAACAGCGGTGGAGCGACGCTCAACATCAGCAACCCGACGGCGCTGGTCGTGGGCGGCAGCGCCTTCAGCCTCATCATCAACGCGCCATCGTCCATTCCGGCCGGCGGCAACGGCGTCTTCCGCGTCCGCCTCCTGTCGGCGACCCCCGGCACCTTTACCGGCACGGTCAGCATCGCCAGCGACGATCCGCTCAACAACCCCTTCACCTTCACGGTCCAGGGCACGGTGGACCCCGCGGCCGCGATCAGCGTCCAGCAGGGCGCCACGGCGATCGCCAACGGCGGCAGCTTCACCTTCCCCGCGGGGACGCTGACCGGAGTGCCGCTG
>DATNKQ010000254.1:0-8290 GCA_035603315.1 Thermoanaerobaculia bacterium | reverse complement strand
GGAGGTGCGCGGCGACGGACCCATCGGGCGGGTGATCGCCGAGGCCGACCAGGAGGGCAACCTCCGCGGCATGGTGGGCGACCCGCGGGTCCAGGTGCCGCACACCGCGGCCGGCAAGCTCGCCGTCGGCCGCGCGGTGGGGAAGGGGACCCTGCGGGTGCTGCGCGAGCACGCGCGGGGCGGCAGCTACCACAGCCAGGTCGAGCTGGTGAGCGGCGAGATCGGCGAGGACGTCGCCCATTACCTGGAGCAGAGCGAGCAGAGCCGGTCGGCGGTCCTCCTGGGCGTCCTGGCGAAGCCCCACGGCGTCGCCGCCGCCGGCGGCATGATCGTCGAGGTCCTGCCGGGGGCGCCGGACGAGACCATCGAGCGCCTGGAGAGGAACATCGCCGGCGTCCCCGGGATCAGCCATCTGGTGGAGGCCGGCGGGTCGGTCCACGTGATGGAGACGCTCCTCGCCGGCATGGACCGCGAGGTGCGCGAGACCCGGCCCCTGCGCTACCGCTGCCGCTGCAGCCGCGAGCGGCTGCGCGGCCACCTGGCGCTCCTCCCCGTCGCCGACCGCGACCACCTGCGGGAGCCCGACGGCGCCATCGAGGCCGACTGCGTCTTCTGCGGCACGAAGTACCGCTACCTGCCGGAAGAGCTGAACTAAGACTCCCGTCGATCCCCGCGCAGCCAAGGAAGCCGCTGCTCCATCTCGGCGCCGGTGAGGCCCAGCCGATGGGCATTGCGCGTCAGCACCTCCAGATCCACCGGATAGAGCCGGTTGCGCCCGGGATCGGCCAGCCCGGCGACGTTGCGCGGCGCGATCCGGCGGCGGACCGAGGCGGCGAACCGCCGCGGCAGCTCGCCGCCGGCAAGCCCCTCCGGCAGGCGCCGGAGCTCCGCGTGCGTCCGCGCCAGCGCCCCGCCGATCACCGGATCGGCGCTGCCCAGGAAGCCCTCCCAGGCCCAGCCGCCGCTCCCCGCTGGTTCCGGCAGCAGGCGCTGGGAAGCCTCGGCGAAGCTGGCGGCGGCGAAGTAGAGGTCGCCCCAGGCGACGAAGAGGTCGAAGCTTTTCGCCGCCGCCTCATAGGCTCCCGCGATCAGACTCTCCAGATGATCCGCCTCCGCGGCGAGCAGCGCCCCGTAGCGGTCGAGGCCGCGAGCGCGCCGTCCGTCCGCGCCGTCCGAGCCGACGTCCTCGAGCAGGAGGGCCAGGCGCTCGACGGCGGTCAGGCTCCAGGCGATGCCGGTCGAGAAGAGCGGGCTCGTGAAGCAGAAGGCGTGGGGAAGAAGCACCCATCCGTCGCCGGCGGCGCGCCGGCGACGGTGCTGGAGCTGCGGGACGACGGCCAGCGGCCGGACCGGTCTCGCATCGGCGAACTGCGCCGCGAGCGTCGGATAGCGTCCCAGCAGCTCGTCCCACGCCTTTTGGGGCGTCCAGCGCGTCAGGCTCTCGCGTTCCTTCGCCCGCGCGATCACGAAGCCGGCGCTCACCGTCCCATGGTCGAAGGGGAGCACGTACATCCAGCCCTCCCGCAGCAGGTGGTGGACGGCGGCGCGCTCCTCGGGGTAGGGGCCGGGAGGGAGCTCGGCGCCGGCTTCCGCCGCCACCTGCGCGAACGGCAGGACCCCGTCGAAGTGAGAGAAGACGAGGCTCGTGCGCAGGCCGTCCGCCGCCAGCGCGGAAGGGATCGCCAGGTGGCGCGCCAGGAAGCCCGCGGCGCCGGAGGCGTCGATCAGCAGATCGGCGCCGAGCTCCAGAGGCCTGCCCTCGTGCCTGCCAGCGAGACGCCAGGCGCCGGCGACTCTTGCGACCTCCGTCACCTCCGCCTCTTGCATGCAGGCGACGCCGGCGGCCTCGGCCTGTCGAAGGAGGTGATGGTCGACGTCCTCCCGCAGCCAGTGCGCGTCGGCGACCGCGTCGTCGGGGCTGGCGGCCACCAGCAGCCGGTGCTCGTTGCGCGGGCCGTTCGAGAAGGGCTTGCCGGGCTGATGGGCGTAAAAGGTGAAGCCTCGCTTGAGGCCGCGGCGCAGCGCCGGCAGCTCCCGGCGCCAGCGGCCATAGGCGGCGAGGTGGTGGAGATCGTCGAGGCCGTAGCGGGCGGCCAAGCGCTCCAGGCTCAAGGCTGCCAAGGGGGTGGAGGACTCGCCGAGCGCGAACCGCGGGTGCCGCCCGCGGTCCAGGAGCGTCACGCGGTGTCCCTGGAGCTGGAGCACACGTGCGAGGAGGGACCCCGCGAAGCCCGATCCGACGATGGCGATCCGCACGCCCGGCACGCCTCAGCTCCAGCCGCAGGCGGGACAGCGCGCCCGCGGCTCGATGGTTCCCGTGCGGTTCATGCGCGCCAGCCGTTCCAGGCGCCCCTCGGCGCAGACCGCGCAGCGGGCCAGGCGCCGGGCGTCCCAGAGATCCGCGGTGACGACCCGCGCCGCTCCCCTGGCTGCGGTCGCGGCGATCGTGGCCGCCAGGCAGCGTTCGAGGGCCTCCTCGAGCTGCTCCAGGGTGGCGGGCGCGAACTCGCCCGACTCCGCGAGCGCTTCGAGGGCGCCGTTGCCGCCGCGCACCGGGATGAGCGAGACCCGTAGGGCGCCGCTCTCGAAGGCGTGGGCGGCCGACCGCACGGCCCACTCCACCGCTTCGGCGGCCGGCACGAAGGGAGGCGCCACGAGCACGAACGCCCGGAGGCCGATGCCGGCGGCGCGGAGAGCGTCCGCGGCGCGGCCGAAGTCGTCCAGGTCCATGCCCTTGTTGAGGCGGGGAAGCGCCCGCGGATGGATGGTTTCGAGCCCCATGGCGACCTCCAGCCGCCCGACGAGCCGTGCCGCGAAGGCGAGGCAGCGGGGGCCGACGAGCCTTGGATGGCACTCCACGGTGACGCGGGAGAAGGGAGCGAGGAGGTCGAGGAACTCCGCCTCGTCCTCGACCGGCACCGCCCGCGCCGCGAAGAAGTTGCTGGCGTTGTAGAGCTTCACGGCGGCGGGACGGGGCAGGGGGCCGGCCGCCGCCAGGGCTTTGCGGAGCTGCGCCGGGAGCGCGCCGAGGGGCGTCGCGCCGTCCAGGGTCTCCCGCCAGAGATCGCAGAAGACGCAGGTGAAGGGGCACTCCGCTCCGGCCAGGAGGACGGTCAGGGCGGCGATCGCTCCGCCTCCCGGCTCGCGCTCCTCCTCCCAGAAGTGCCGTAGCGGCAGGAAGGGGTCGATCGTCCGCTTCGGAGTCCGCAATGAGCGCACCCACCGCGACGCCTCGCTCGGAGCCATCGGGGAGATCGGGGCCGCCACGGGCTAGGCGGGGCCGTAGAGGTCCAGGAAGTGACGGCGGTAGCGCAGGGGATGGACATCGAAGCGGCGGCGCGCGACCTCCGCCGGTGCCGCGCCGTGTTGGAAGCGGCGCTTGGGGAAGACCGGCAGGTCGAGCCCGGTCACCCTCTTGACGCCGCGGGCGAGCACCTCCCCCTTGAGCCCGTAGAGGACAGCGTGCGAGCCTTGCGTGAGCGCGGCGAAGGGGATGGCCTCGGCCACCGCCACCACCCGCGGCCGGGTGAAGGGCGAGAAGAGAGAGAAGCCGAAGCGCCGGGCGGGGGCGTACCCGCGCACGCTGCCGCGGCTCAAGCCCCCGCTGTAGGTCAGCGACTGCTTGACGGCGTCCACCCCCCAGCCCTCCTGGTAGAGCATCCGGTTGTTGACCACGCTACGGATGGTCAGCTCGGGGTTCTCCTCGATGGGGTAGTCCTTGAGGTTCTCGTCGCCGCCGTCGCCGTCGAGGAGGAGACGCCACTCCGGGTAGCGCTGGCGGATGCCCTGGAGAAGCGCGAGGCTCATCGTCGCGCATTCGACGTCGAGCGGTTTGTAGTCCTCGATGACCGCCACGGCGGCGAAGGGATCGAGCTCGACGCCCGCCGCTGCGATCTCCTCGCCCAGCAGCGCGAGACCCGTGCGGGCAAGGAAGGCCCGCGCCTGCTCGCGGTCGGCGCCGCCGCCGTCGACCGCCAGGGTGAAGGCCTTCAGGCGCGCCGGCGACTCCCCACGGGCCAGCAGCTCGTGGTAGAGGCAGAGGAGGACGGCGCCGCTGTCGGCCCCGCCGGAGAAGAGGACCCCCAGCGGCTCGGCGGCGGGGACGGCGTCGAGCCAGAGGCGGATCTCCGCGCAGAGCGCTTGCACGTAGGCCTCGCCGATGACGTCGAGGTCCGGCGGCAGGACGCCCCTCGGCGGAGCGAAGAAGCGGCGGTGGACGGGGTTGGGGTCCGGGCAGCCGACGAGCCGGATCTCGGCGACGTGGTGGGCGGGGACCATGCGGCTGTAGGAAGGGTGGAACTGGTCCCCGGCGCCTATCGTCGTCAGGAAATCGTGGATGGCGTCGATGCGGTCGGCGACCACCAGCAGGGGGCCGGCGGCCTGCTTGGCGAGGAAGTAGCGGAGCGGCCGGTCGAGGCTGCGGGCGAGGCAGACCCGTTCGCCCTCCTGGGCCACCAGGGCGAAGGAGCCGGCGATCTCGAGGACGCCGGCGGGGTCCGCCGCCAGCAGCAGCCTCCGCGCCTCGGGAAGCGGCAGGCCGAGGAGGCGCTGCTCCTCGTCCGGAATCAGGTTGACGACGCGCGCGATGGGCAGCTCCCGCATCCGTCCCTCCTACGGTCCGCAGGCATTCTACAGGCAGCCGGCGACCGCGAACGCTCTGCTACAATCCATCGCTCGCCATGCGCTCGTTCTACGTCACCACCCCCATCTATTACGTCAACGCCCTCCCCCATATCGGGCACATCTACACCACGACGGTGGCGGACGTCCTCGCCCGCTATCACCGGATGGCGGGCGATGACGTCTACTTCCTGACCGGCACCGACGAGCACGGCCAGAACATCGAGCGCGCGGCGAAGAAAGAGGGGATCCCGCCGCTCGCCTTGGCCGACCGCGTGGTCTCGCGCTACCGCGAGCTGCGCGAGCAGATGGGTTTCTCGAACGACGACTTCGTGCGCACCACCGAGGAGCGGCACCGCCTGGGGGTCGACGAGATGATCCGCCGCATCGACGCCGCGGGCGACCTCTACGCTGCCACCCACGAGGGGTGGTACTGCTCTCCCTGCGAGACCTTCTACACCGAGAAGGAGCTCGGTCCGGGCAACACCTGCCCGGTCCACGAGACGCCGGTCGAGTGGAAGTCGGAGGAGAACGTCTTCTTCCGCCTCTCGCGCTACCAGCAGCCGCTCCTCGACTGGCTCGACGCTCATCCCGACGCCGTCCGTCCGGCAAGCCGGCGCAACGAGGTGCGTTCTTTTATCGAGTCCGGGCTGCGCGACCTCTCGGTGTCGCGGGCGAACCTCGAATGGGGCATCCCCTTCCCCGGCCGCCCGGGGCAGACCGTCTACGTCTGGCTCGATGCCCTCACCAACTACATCAGCGCCCTGGGCTTCGGCCGCGAAGGGGCGGAAGCGGAGCCCTACCGCCGCTTCTGGGAGCGGGGGGACGTGCGCCTGCAGCTCGTGGGCAAGGACATCCTGCGCTTCCACGCCGTCTACTGGCCGGCCTTCCTGCTCTCGGCCGGCCTGCCGCTGCCGACGACGGTCTGGGCGCACGGCTGGTGGCAGCGCGACGGGCGGAAGGTCTCGAAGTCGGCGGGCAACATCGTCCGCCCCGACGACCTCATCGCCCGTTTCGGCAGCGACGGCCTGCGCTACTTCCTCCTCCGCGAGATGGTCTTCGGGCAGGACGCCTCGTTCTCCGACGAAGCCTTCATCGGCCGCTACAACAGCGACCTGGCGAACGACCTCGGCAACACCGTCAGCCGCGTCGTCACCCTCTCGCGCAAGGCGTTCGACGGCAGGACGCCGCCCGAGGCCTGCACCGACAATCCGCTCGTCGAGGCCGCCGGCCGCGCCGTCGCGGAATACCGGGCGGCGATGGAGGAGCTCGCCTTCAGCCGCGCGCTCGAAAGCCTCTGGCGGCTGCTGGCCGAGGCCAATCAGTATCTGGTGGCGCGCGAGCCCTGGAGCCTGATCAAGAAGGAAGGCGCCGCCGCCGAGCTCTCCCGCGTGCTGTGGAACGGCCTCGAGGCGGTGCGCATCGTCGCCACCGCCCTCCTCCCCGTCATGCCGCGGGCGGCGGCCCAGGTGCTCGCGGCCATCGGCCTGCCGGAGCCGCCGGCGCGGCTCGACGCCCTGGCCTGGGGCGGCGTTCCCACCGGCGCTCCACTGCCCGAGCCGCAGCCCATCTTCCCGCGCATCGACAAGGCGGCCTACCTGGGCCCGTCTCCCGACACCGCCCAGGTCAAACCGGCACCCGCAACGGAGAAACCGATGATCTCGATCGACCGCTTCTTCGAGACCGAGCTCAAGGTGGCGACGGTCACCGCCGCGGAGCTGGTACCGAAGTCCAACAAGCTCCTGAAGCTGACTCTCGACCTCGGCGAGGAGACCCGCACCGTGGTCGCCGGCCTCGCCCAGCAGTACCGGCCGGAGGAGCTGGTGGGCAAGCAGGTCGTCGTGGTAGCGAACCTGCAGCCGGCGAAGCTGATGGGCGTCGAGTCGCAGGGGATGGTCCTCGCCGCCTCGGAGGACGGCAAGCCGATCCTCTTTCACCCCGCTCAGCCGGTCCCCAACGGCACCCGCGTCAAGTGATCGGGCCAGCCGGTAGCCGTGGCTCCATCTGGCCTCGCGCAGCGACTGGCAGCGCCCCACCTTCAACTTCTTCAGGCGCGGGGAGATCCGGGGCGCGCCCCCGAAGGAGCGGAGCGAGGCCAGATTGAGCCACGAGGCCACAGGCCCGATCGATTCCCACTGCCATCTCCAGTCGCTCCCGGCGGACGAGCGGGAGCGGGCGCTCGACGAGGCGCGGGAACGGGGGGTCGCGGGGTTCCTGGTGCCGGCCATCCGGCTCGACGAGGCCGACGACATCCTCGCCTTCTGTCATCGCCATGCGGACGTCTGGTGCGCCTTGGGGGTGCACCCGCACGAGGCCTCTTCGTGGAGCGCCGGCGACGGCCGGCGTCTGGCCGGCCTCCTCGCCGATCCCAAGGCGGTGGCGGTGGGGGAGTGCGGGCTCGACTTCCACTATGACCACGCGCCGCGCGAGGCGCAGCTCCGGGCCGTGCGCGAGCAGTGGGCGCTCGCCGTCTCGCTGGGCCTGCCGGTCATCGTCCACAACCGCGACAGCAACGAGGAGATGGCGGCCCTCGTCGGGGAGCCCGGCTTCGCCAGCCTCAAGGCCGATTTCCACTCCTTCGCCGGCGGCCTGCGGCTGCTCCGCGAGCTCCTCTTCCGCGGCTTCTACTTCGGCCTCTCCGGCATGATCACCTTCCCCAAGGCCGGCAACGTCCGGGAGGCGATCCCGCTGCTGCCGCCGGACCGCGTCCTCGTCGAGACCGACACCCCCTACCTCGCCCCCGTCCCCTACCGCGGCAAGCCCAACCGGCCGGCCTACGTCATCGAGGTCGCCGCCCGACTCGCCGAAGAGACCGGCGAAACCGAGGAAGAAGTGGCCCGGCGGACGGGAGAGAATTTCTTCCGCCTGTTCGCGAAGGCCCGCCAGGGCTAGTACCTGCCGGTGGGGCGCGATCACCGGCCGGAATTCGCGGGAGGCGGCGCCGGCCGAGCGCCCAGGACGAACGGAATCTGCCGCGAAGCCTCCGGCGTGAGCTGCAGGAGACAGCGAAATGCCGTCGCATGCTGATCCGCATCGGGAGCGGGGCCGATATACATTTCGGCGATGAGGTCCCTCCACCTCAGGAGCTCCCTCCGAAGGCCATATCCCGATTGCACCTCCACGGTGAGATCCACCAGACGCAGGATCCTCTCATAGGCCAAGAGGAGGCCGGAGCGGTTGTCCAAGCGAATCAGCCGCGTGGCCCGGTTCATCTCGTTGCCGATCATCAGGATCTGCTGATCGAGATCGAAAGCTGCCCATCGTTCAGGGGACAGAGAGGCGTGCTGGGTCATGGCAAGGGCTCACCCGCGCCGATCAAGGTGAAAGTGATCTCGCGAACCTGCTCGCGGATTGCAGGATCCGCGATCAGCATGCCTCGGTTCCCCTGGCTGGGGCGGATGTTGATCAGGGAAGTGTACTCGATGCAATCGTCCGGACCTTGCCCGGGATAGTAGTTCGCCCCCCAGAGGTCGACCTGCCGGCTGCCTCGTTCGAGCAAGAGGTGCTCGGCATCGGCATGGAGAGCGCCGCCGACGGCGGCGACCCTCCGCTCGACATCGACGACATACTTCACCATGTCGTCGAAGTGGATGTAGACCAGCCGGCCGAGCTCCGCCGGGTCGATCCGCTGCTCGACGACGACGATGTCGCGTGCTTCCTCTGCCACGGA
>DATNKQ010000248.1:0-10667 GCA_035603315.1 Thermoanaerobaculia bacterium | reverse complement strand
CCCCAGCCGGAGCCGCGCCTCCTCCTCGCGCAGCCGCTCCACCTCCCGCCGCCAGTGCGCCTCCCGGCGCACGAAGGCCTCATTGCGCTTCAGCCCGCTCGTCAGGATCGTCACCGGCACCTCCTCGGACGGGGGGATTATAGAGAGGAACGACGATCTTCCGCGGGTGCTAGCATCCCGGCCATGAAGATCCGCCTGCTCGCCTTCGCCAGCGCCGGCGACGCCCTGGGCGCGGCGGAGGTGGAAATGGAGATGCCGGAGGGGAGCCGAGTGGCCGACCTGCGGGCTCGGCTCGACGTCGAGCACCCTCGCCTCGCGCCCCTCTGGCCACGCCTGGCGGTGGCCGTCGACGGCCGGGTCGTGACCCCCGACGAGCCGCTGGCGGAAGGCTCGGAGGTGGCGCTCCTGCCGCCGGTGTCGGGAGGCTCCGGCCCGTCACGGACGGCCATCGTCGACGCGCCTATCGCCGTCGAAGAGGTGACCGCGCGCGTCGCCGGGCCGGGCCGGGGGGCGGTGGTCGTCTTCGTCGGCACCGTGCGCGACCGGCACGCCGGCCGCCCGGTCGAGAGGCTCACCTACAGCGCCTACCGGCCGATGGCGGGCGCCGCCCTCGAGCGCATCGCCGTCGATCTCGAAGCCGCCCACGAGGGCCTTCGCGCGGCCATCGTCCACCGCCTCGGCGAGATCGGCGTCGGCCAAGCGAGCGTCGTCATCGCCGTCGCCTCTCCCCACCGCGCCGCCGCCTACGAGGCCAGCCGCGCCGCCCTCGAGCGCCTGAAGACCGAGGTGCCGATCTGGAAGCGCGAGCACTACGCCGGCGGCGAGGCGGCCTGGCGCGAAGAGGAGCCGCTCGAGGTCGGGCGGGGCTAACCCGCATTTCTCACCACCTCACCGCTTCGACCCTGCGAAGGCCCGCGCCTGCGGCGTGCTGATCCAGACTGTCCGAGAAAGACTTTCCGTCTTGGCCTTCGTCAGGAAGGCATCTCCATGCAACGGGAGCGGGCCGCTCCGGGTCTCCGCTCCCGAGGTGGTGAGAAATGCGGCGCCTAGTACCGCGGCACCGAAGGGTCGACCTGCACGCTCCAGGCTTCGATGCCGCCGGCCAGGTTGCGCGCCCGCGCGAGGCCCATCTGGCGGAGGAAGTGGGTGGCCTGGGTCGAGCGCGGGCCGTGGTGGCAGAGGACGACGACAGGGGCGGTGGGGTCGACCTCGTTGACGCGGTCGCGGAGCTCGTGGAGAGGGATCAAGGTGGCGCCCGCGATCCTGGCGATCTCCCACTCCTGGGGGTTGCGGACGTCGAGGAGGAAGATCTCCTCGCCGGCGCGGCGCCGGCGGTCCAGCTCCTGGACGGTGATGTCGAAGCCGGCCTCGACCTTCTCGGGCTCGGGCGGGATGCCGCAGAACTGCTCGTAGTCGATGAGCTCGTGCTGGGTGGGGTGCTCGGAGCAGATGGGGCAGGCGGGGTCCTTCTTGAGCTTGAGCTCGCGGAAGCGCATCTTCAGAGCGTCGAAGAGCAGCAGGCGGCCGATGAGCGGCTCGCCGACGCCGACGATGAGCTTGATCGCCTCGTTCGCCTGGAGAGCGCCGATGATCCCCGGCAGCACCCCGAGGACCCCGCCCTCGGCGCAGGAGGGGACGAGGCCGGGCGGCGGCGGCTCGGGGAAGAGGCAGCGGTAGCAGGGACCCCGGGCGCCCCAGAAGATCGACACCTGGCCCTCGAAGCGGAAGATCGACCCGTAGACGTTGGGCTTGCCCGAAAGGACGCAGGCGTCGTTGACGAGGTAGCGGGTGGGAAAGTTGTCGGTGCCGTCGACGACGATGTCGTAGGGGGCGAAGAGCTCCATGGCGTTGCTGGAGTCCAGGCGCGTGTTGTGAGGCACCAACTGGATCAGCGGGTTGACCTCGTGGAGGCGGGCGAGCGCGGCGTCGAGCTTAGGCCGGCCGATGTCCGCGCGGCCGTAGAGCACCTGGCGATGGAGATTCGACTCGTCGACGACGTCGAACTCGACGAGCCCGAGGGTGCCGACCCCCGCCGCCGCCAGGTAGAGACCGATCGGCGAGCCCAAGCCGCCGCCGCCGATCATCAGCACGCGGGCGGCCTTCAACCGCCGCTGCCCCTCGGTGCCCACCTCGGGCATGATGAGGTGGCGGCTGTAGCGGCGGATCTCCTCCGGCCGCAGGTCGGGGAGAGCCCGCGCCGTCTTCTCGTCCAGAATCGTCGTCATACCGCGCCTCCTCCGGCGATCGAGGGGATGATCGAAAGGGTGTCGCCGGCCTTCACGGGGGTGCCGTCGCGCTCCAGGTGGCGGACGTCCTCGTCGTTCAAGAAGACATTCACGAAGCTCCGCAGCGCGCCCTGCTCGCTGTAGAGATGGCGCTCGAGCGCCGGGAAGAGCCGCGTCAGGTCCTTCAGGGCTTCGCCCACCGTCTGCCCGTCGACCTCGACCTCGCCGCGCTCGGCGGTGAACCGCCGCAGCGGCGTCGGGATGTGGATCGTCACGCTCACTGGACCGCCTCCTTCTGCAGCGCCGGCGCCGGCGCGGGTTGGCCGGCCGCCGGCTCGACGACCTCCTCGTCGAAGCGCTGGCGGTCATCCGCCAGGCGCCAGCTGCGCGCCGCCGCCACCTTGCCCTGTTCCACCGAAACGATGAGATACGACAACCCGGGCCAGGCGTGCTCGCGATCGAAGTCGCTGGGCCGCGCCGGATGGTCGGGATGCGAGTGATAGTAGCCGACGATCTCGAGCCCGCGCGCCCGCGCCTCCTTCTGTGCCGCCAGGATGGTCTCCGGGCTGATGACGTAGCGGTTGTGCCGGCTGTCCTCCCGCTCGTTGCCGACCGAGAGGATGCGCTCGACGACGACAGCCTCACCGCTGGAGTCTGAGGCGCCGGACCGGCCGATGAGCACGCCGCAGCACTCCTCGGGGTAGCTGACGGCGGCATGGCGGTTGATCGTCTGCAGGTGGCGGGGCGAGATGACGAGGCGGCTCATGCGGACGGCTCCTCCCAGAAGCGCTCGGACAGGTACTTGTCGGCGTTGTCGCAGAGGACCGTGACGAGCGTGCAGGCGCGCAGCTCCGCGGCCAGGCCGAGCGCTGCCGCGACGTTGCCGCCCGCCGAGATCCCCACCAGGAGCCCCATCTCCCGCGCCAGGCGCTTGACCATCGCGTAGGCCGCCTCAGTGGCGACGCTCCGCGCCTCGTCGGCCAGCCCGGGGTCGTAGATCGGCGGCACGATCGCCGAGGCCATGTGCTTCATCCCTTCCAGGCCGTGGAACGGCCCGTCCGGCTCGATCGACACCAGCCGGATGCCCGGATCGCGCTCGCGGAGATACCTGCCCACACCCATGAAGGTGCCGCTGGTGCCGAGGCCGGTGACGAAGTGGGTGAGCGAGCAGCCGGTCTGGCGCCAGATCTCCGGGCCGGTCGTGCGGTAGTGGGCCCGCCAGTTCTCGGGGTTGCCGTACTGGTCCAGGTAGGCGTAACGGTCGGGCTCGGCCGCCTGCAGGCGCCGCGCTTCGAGGATGGCGCCGTCGCTGCCCTGAAGCGGATCGGTCAGGCGCAGCTCGGCGCCGTAGGCGAGCAGGATGCGCTTGCGCTCGGGGCTCGCGCTGTCCGGCAGGCAGAGAGTGACCGGGATCCCCTTGGCGGCCCCGATCATGGCGTAGGCGATGCCGGTGTTGCCGGAGGTGGCGTCGAGGAGCCGGCGGCCGGCGGTGAACAGGCCGCGGCGCTCGGCGTCCTCCACCATGGCGAGCGCCGGGCGGTCCTTGACCGAGCCGCCGGGATTGGCATATTCGGCCTTGGCGTAGAGCCGCGCGTCCGGGCGGCCGGTGAGCGGCGAGAGGTCGAGGAGCGGCGTGTTGCCGATCAGCGCGAGGAGTTCAAGAGGGCCGGCGGACCGCTCGCGGTCGGACGGCGGGGGGATCACGGGTCGCTCCAGGGTCACGGGGTTCATCGCGGCTCGCCAAGCTAGCAGAGGGCCTCTCGGAATGTAAAGGTGAGTTCTTTCATCACTTATTCCAGGTGCGGGCGCCGCCCCGAAGGGGACCAGCCGCTACAAGCGGGAGGTGACGAGCGAGGCGACGATGGCGAGCGCCGTGGCCGCCAGGCAGGCGACCGCCGCCAGCAGGTGGTCGCCGCGCTCGGGTCGCAGCGGGTCCATCCACTTGGCGGTCAGGTAGCCGCCGGCGAAGCCGCCGAGATGGGCCCAGTTGTCCACCCCGCGGAGGATGAAGCCGAAGACGAACAGCACCACCGCGTAGCTCCAGGCCTGGTTTCCCACCAGGCGGCTGCCGCTGCGCCGGCCGTAGTAGACGAGCGCGGCCAGGAGGCCGAAGATCGGCGCCGAGGCGCCGACCGTCAGCCGCGCCCCGCCCAGGAAGGGCAGGAAGGCGCCGACGAGGCTGCTCAGCAGAAAGCCAGTCGCCGAGGCAACGGTGTAGAGGATCACCATGCGGCCCGGACCGTAGAGCTCGGCGGTCTCCGGCGCCAGCTGGCGCACCCAGAGCAGGTTGAAGAGGATGTGGAGGACACCGGCGTGCAGCCAGCCGGCGGAGAGCACGGTCCACCAGCGGTGGAGGCCGAAGACCGGCACCGCGCCGCTGGCGCCGAAGGCGTAGAGGCTCGTCTGGCTGGGGGAGAAGAGCGAGAAGAGGCTGCCGCCCATCTGCACGCCGCCGGTGACCAGGGTGGCGGCATAGAGCAGGATGGTGCCGCCCATGACGAGCTGCACGAAACCCATGTCGTCGCCCAGGCCCCGCAGCAAACCGGTGAAACCCCACATGCCGGGGTTCCGGCGCCCGCAGTTCAGGCAGCGGTCGTCGGTCACTCCCACCAGGCGGCCGCACGAGGGGCAGACGACGGCGCCGGACCGTTGACGGCGGAACATGGCGGGTACTCTAACCCGGGACGGGGTTTGCGTCTTGCATGTTCCGCTGTAGGGGGTCTGCTGACAGATACCGCGGCGTCTACTGCGGCTCGCGCCAGTTTTCGACCTCGAGCCCTTCGACCCGCATGAATTCCCGCACGTTGTCGGTCACCAGCACGAGTCTCATAGCGAGAGCCTGCGCCGCGATCAGCATGTCGTACGGACCGATGGGGGTTCCCCGCGTTTCGAGCCCGGCCCTGACTCTCCCGTAGATTGCG
The DNA here is from genome assembly GCA_035603315.1 of Thermoanaerobaculia bacterium. Lineage (GTDB taxonomy): Bacteria > Acidobacteriota > Thermoanaerobaculia > Multivoradales > UBA5704 > DATNKQ01. Next base: position 5,521 of record DATNKQ010000248.1, on the reverse strand, counting down.
GCTGCAACGAGATCGAAGTCCAGGCAGTGCACTTCCTCGGCAAAGGCGTCCAGCCGGTCGAGATTCCTGCGCTTGTGAAGGCTTTTCTCGGCGCCGTAGCGCAACTCGGCGAGGGCCACCGAGCTGACGAAGACATCCTGACTGGAAACCTGCCGCAAGCGATCGACCACACTGGAGTATCGCCCGGTCAGATAGTCGACGCAGGCGTTGGTATCGAGCAGGTACCTCACTCGAGATCCGGTCCCGGCTCGGCAGCCGGCGGCTCGGCAGGGTACGGGAAATCAGGCGCGCTACCGGCGAGCTCGAGAAACCTGCGGCTCCATGTACGCCGTTCAGGTTCGAGGATAACCCGCGGTCCCTCCCGGTAGATCAGGACTTCCTCTTCTCCGTCGAAGCGATACTCCTTGGGCAATCGCACGGCCTGGCTGCCGCCACTCTTGAAGAGCTTCGCACGATCGGGCATTGCAAGAGTATATACCTTCTGTATCTACACCCGCTACGAGACAGTCTTGCGGAAGGCCCGCGCGCTGGCGGCGACGAGGACTGCGGAGATGGCGAGGAGGGCGGCCACCTGCTGCCAGAGGTCCTGGAACGAGGCGCCGCGGATGACGATGCCGCGCGAGATGGCGATGAAGTGGGTGGCGGGCAGGAGCTGCGAGAGGACGCGCAGCGGTCCGGGCAGCGAGGAGAGCGGGAAGATGTAGCCGGAGAGCATGATCGAGGGCAGCAGCACCATCTGCGCGATCTGCGTCGCCTCCATCTGGGTGTGCGCCCGCGAGGAGACGAGGAGGCCGAGCGAGAGGAGGGCGAAAAGGTAGATGAGCGAGAGGCCGAGGAGGAGCGGCAGGCTGCCGTGGATGGGCACCCGGAAGACGGCGTTCATCAGCAGCAGGACCATCAGCAGCTGCAGGAAGGCCAGCACAAGATACGGCAGGAGCTTGCCGAGCACCACGGCGAGCGGCGAGGCCGGGGTGACCATGAGCTGCTCGAGCGTCCCCCGCTCGCGCTCGCGGACGATGGCATAGGCCGACAGCAGCGTCCCCGAGAAGGTCAGGAGGATGGCGATGAGGCCGGGGATGAGCAGGTTGGCGCTCCGCGAGTCGGGGTTGAAGAGGAGCTGCGGCCGGGCTTCGACCGGCAGGTCGCGGATCCCCATCTTGTCGCGCAGGTCGGCGAGCGAGCGGTTGAGCGCCAGGCCGTTGGCCGCCCCCAGCGTCTGCGACGAGATCGTCGAGTCCGAGCCGTCGATCAGCACCAGGAAGTCGGCGGCCTGCCCGTAGAGGCGCCGCCGCGCGTAGTCGGGCGGGACCTCCACCCCCACCGAGGCGCGGCCGGCGACGATCTCCTGGCGGAGGGCGGCGCGCGAGGGCGCGTAGCCGATGACCTCGAAGTAGCTGGTGTTGACGAAGTCGTTGACGAGGTCGCGGCTGGCCTGGGTGCGGCTCTGGTCGAAAATGATCGTCGGCACGTGGCGGACGTTGGTGTCGATGAGGCCGAAGAGGACGAGCTGGAAGATCGGCACCAGGAGAGCGAAGCGCAGGGTGCCGGTGTCGCGCACCATCTGCAGCATCTCCTTCTTGAGGACCGCCTTGAAGCCTCTCATGAGGCCTTCCCTCCGGCCGCCTGCGCCTGGCTGCCGTTCGTCTGCAGGCGCGTGAGCCGCACGAAGACGTCCTCCAGCGAGGCGGCGATGGGCCGCACGTGGACCGGCGAGTGCGCTGCCTCCTCGAGGTCGCGCGCGATCTCTTCGTCCGTCACCTCGGCGCGCACCAGGAGGTGGAGGGCATTGCCGAAGATGGTGACCTCCTCGACGTAGGCCAGGGCGCGCGTCCGGCTCATGACGGCGGCCGCCCCCTGCTCGCACTCGGCCACCACCCGGCGCATGCCCGCCGGGGTGACCTCGGGCAGCTCCGTCAGCTCGGTGGGCCTGCCCTCGACCAGCATGTGGGAGAGGTAGAGGTAGCCCACCTTGCCGCAGCGCTCGGCCTCGTCCATGTAGTGGGTGGTGACGAGGAGCGTCACGCCATCGGCGGCGAGGTCGAAGAGCAGGTTCCACAGCTCGCGGCGGGCGACCGGGTCGATGCCGGCCGTGGGCTCGTCCAGGAACAGCACCTTGGGCCGGTGCATGACGGCGGCGGCGAGCGACAGGCGCTGCTTCCAGCCCCCGGAGAGCTGGCCGGCGAGCCGCCCGACGTAGGGGCCGATGTGGGTGAGCCCGATGGCCCAGTCGCGGCGCTCCCGGAGGAGCGCGCCCTCGAGCCCGTAGACGGCGGCGAAGAAGTTGAGGTTCTCGGAGACCGAAAGGTCGTCGTAGAGCGAGAAACGCTGCGGCACGTAGCCGATCCGGCGGCGGATCTCCTCGCCGTTGCCGGCGACGTCGAGGCCGTCCACGGCCGCCCGCCCGCCGGTCGGCGCCAGGAGGCCGCAGAGGATGCGGATGAGGGTCGACTTGCCGGAGCCGTTGGGCCCCAGGAGACCGTAGATCTCGCCGCGCGGCACCTGGAGCGACACCCGGTCGAGGGCGCGCACCTTGGCGAAGTCGCGGGTCACGTCGACCGCCTCGATCCCCAGCTCGCCGGGGGCGGCCGCTGCCGCCGCCGGCGCCTCGGCGCGGGCCGCGGCGGCAGGCTCACGACTCACGGGCGGCGCCCCCCGGCGGCTGTCACGCCCTCCGGCAGCAGCCGGACGGCGGCCGCCATGCCGGCCTTGAGCTCCGGCCGAGGGTCGACCCGGACCTTGACGCCGAAGACCTGGTCGCTCCGCTGGTCGCTGGTCTGGATGTTGCGCGGCGTGTACTCCCCCTGGCTGCGGATCTCGACCACCCGCCCGGGGAAGGCGCGGCCGGGGAAGGTATCCACCGTCACCTCCGCCGCCTGTCCCATGTGGACCCTCCCCATCTGCGGCTCGGGGACGAAGACGCGCACCCAGAGCTGGTCGGATTCGAGGAGCGTGGCGACCGCCTGGTTCGGACCCACCAGGTCGCCGGGCCGCAGGTCCATGGCCTCGATCACCCCCGGGGCGGGCGCCGACACCACCATCTCCGCCCGCTGCCGCTCGAGGTAGGCGAGGTGCTCCTGCTGGCGCGCCAGGTCGGCGCGAGCCGCCTCGATATCCTCTTTGACGTTCCCGCGCTCGTTCTCGGCCAGCGTCTGGCGCAGCGTCGCCTCCTTGGCGGCGGCGGCGTCGTAGTCCTGGCGGCCGATGACGCCCGCCTTCCACAGCGCTTCGAGCCGGCGGCGGTCGGTCTCCGCCGCCCGCCAGTCGATGCGGGCGCGCTGCACCTCCTCGCTGCGCGGCCCCTTGATCATCTTGGCGAGAGCCGCCTGGGCGTTGGCGACCACCGCCCGCTGCTCGGCGATCTGGAGGTCCTGGAGGTCCGGCTCCAGGGTCACCAGCGGCTGCCCGGCCTGGACGGTCGCGCCCTCGTCGACGAGGACCTTGGCCACCCGGCCCCCCACCAGCGATCCCACCTGGACAGTGCGGACCTCGATCGAGCCGGAGAGGACAAGCTCGTTCTGCCGCTGGCGGTGGAACCAATACCAGGCGCCCGCCGCGCCGGCGGCGAGCAAGAGGACGACGACGGCGATCATCAGCTTCTTGCGCTTCATCGCCTTGCCTTCCGCCCCGAGCCGCTTCAGGCGTCCAGCTCGGAGGCCGCGAGGTCGTCGAGATCGGCGGCGGAAGCGGCGGCGCTGGCGAGGATCTCCCTTGCCTGCGCGGCGTCCTCGCGGTTCACCTCCAGCCGGTTCAGGGCCTTGAGCTCGCCGGAGAGGAGGCTCGCCGTCGGCAGGCGCTCCTCGTGGACGCAGGCGTCGATCCCCTCGGACTCGAGCAGAGCGCGGGCCAGGTGGGCCTCCCAGGGGGTGGTGAAGCGGGCGACGGCGACGAGCGCCCCATCGGCCGGCCGCAGCTCCGCCTCCTTCCAGGCCGCCCCGCAGCGGCGGCAGGTCCAGCGGTTGCGGGGGATGGGGAGCGGGATGCCCAGGAGCAGCCAGGTGCCCACGAAGGCGAGCCGGGACCAGCGCTCGAAGGAGAGGTGGTCGGAGTTGCAGGCGGGGCAGCGGAAGCGGACTGCCTCCTCCTCGGTGACCAGGTGGATGTCGGGGATCGCCACCTGCACGCCGAGCGCCGCGACGGCGCGGCCGGCGTCCTCCGGGCGCACCTGGAGCTTGACCCCGCCGACGGCGTTCGAGAACAGCCAATGCATGCGCACCAGGTGCTCGTCGGCCACCATCGACTCGATCCCTTCGGCCTCCAGCCGCGCGCGGGCCAGCTGCGCCTGCCAGGGCGAGGTGAAGGTCTCGATGGTGACCAGCTTCTCGAGCTCGTATCGCAACGGCGGCATCGTCCCACAGAACTGCCGATCGTCCTACGGCAGCCCCGGAGGAGCCTGGCGGAAGAGCGCCACCAGCCCCCAGTAAAGGGCGGCAAAGAACAGCAGGGCGCCGACGGCGCCCCAGACACCGGCAGCGCGGCCGCGCTGGCTGGCCAGGGCGAGGTAGGTCCCGGCGACGCTCAGGAGCGCGAAGACGGCGTAGAGGGCGAGCGGCCCGCCGGCCATTCCCTACTCCTCCGGCGCCGGCGCTTCGAGGGTCTGGACGATCTGCGTCACCTCCACCTCGGCCTTGCGGATCTTGCTCCGGCAGAGCTCCAGCAGGTAGGCGGCGCGGCGCAGCTCCTCGCCCAGCCGATCGATGTCGATCTCCTCGCCCTCGATGCGCGCCAGGATCGCCTCCAACTCGTCGATGGCGTCGCGGAAGCTGGGCGGCTCGCCGGCGCCGCCGCTGGCGGTCGCCCCGCCGGCCGCGGATGCGCCCTCTTCGTCTTCGTTCATGGCTCCTCCACTCGGCTGCTGAGCTCGCCGCCGGCGACGCGGGTGGTGATGCGGTCGCCGGCCGCGGCCTGCGCCGGATGGCGCAGCAGCCGGCCCGCGCGGTCCCTGGTGATGCTGAAGCCGCGCGCCAGCGTGCGCTCCGGGGCGAGCTCGGCGCAGAGCCGGGCCCTGCCCTCGAGCCCCGCCCGCGCCTCGCGCACCCTGGCGCGCGCCGAGCCGGCGAGGCGCTCGGCGAGACGCACCCGCTCCCCGGCGCCGCGCTCGACGCCGCGCAGCGCCGCCGCGGCCAGGCGGGAGGCGAGCTCGGCGCGGTCCTTCCCCGCCTGCCGCAGGGCGCCGCGCCCGAGGCGGCCGAAGGCACGGGCGTACTCGTCCAGGCGGGCGCCGGCGGCGCCCATGCGGAGGCGCGCCAGCTCCACTCCCCGCTCTGCCCTCCCGAGCGCCACCCGCCCGCGGCGGAGCGGCTCGAGCGCCTCGCGGAGGAGGGCGCGGCGGACCTCGACGAGGCTCTCCTCCGCCCGCCGGACGCGCTCGATGAGCAGCTCGGCGGCCTTGGTGGGGGTCTTCGCTGCCGTGTGGGCCACGAGATCGGCGATGGCCTGGTCGATCTCGTGCCCGAGGCCGGTCAGAACCGGGAAGGGACAGAGGGCGATCGCCTCGGCGATCCGCCGGCTGTCGAAGACTGCG
>DATNKQ010000232.1:0-5659 GCA_035603315.1 Thermoanaerobaculia bacterium | reverse complement strand
CTGGCCGGCAGGGGGGAGGAGAGGGAGTCGAGGGTGGGTGGGGGACCGGGGCGCGTCGTCGCAAGACGGCCGCCCCGGTCGATTTTCGGGGGACGGCGACGGAGGCGCCGCTTTCGCAATGGACCGGCGATGTCCTATGCTTCCGGGACTATGACCGGCACCAAGTGGCTCTCGCGTTCCTGTCGTCCTGCCCTCACCGTCGCCTTCGTCTCCTCGCTCCTCCTCTTCGGCTGCCGCGACGGCGCCTCGGCGGGAGATCCGCCCAGCGCCTCCCACGTCGCCGGGACCAAGGCCGCGTTCCGGCTCCAGACGCTCGAAGGGCGCCCCCTCGGCCCCAAGGACTTCCCCGGCCAGGTCGTGCTGGTCGATTTCTGGGCCACCTGGTGCGGCCCCTGCCATCTGCAGGCGAGGATTCTCGAAGACGTCTACCGGGAGTACCGGGGCAGGGGCGTACAGTTCCTTGCCGCCGACGTGGGCGAGGAACGCGAGGTGGTGAGGAAGTTCCTGCAGAGCGCCCCGATCCCCTACACCGTGCTGCTCGACCCTCAGAACGTGGCGGACAGCCTGGGGATCAACGCCTTGCCGACCCTCATGGTGGTCGACAAGAAGGGCCGGGTCTCCTACTTCGAGCCCGGCATCTCGGACGGCGACACCATCCGCAAGCTGCTCAAAGAAGCCGGAGTCTAGGCTTGAGCCCGGGGCTCGCGAGCCCCGGGCGTTCCGCAACCTTCGGCGCTAGTCCAACACCACCAGCGCGACGCGGCGGTTATGGGCGCGGCCCTCGCGCGTCTTGTTGCTGTCGACCGCGGCGGTCTCGCCGTAGGAGATGACGTTGATGCGGTGCAGCGGGAAGCCGTACTTCTGGTTCAGGTAGAGGCGGACGGCCTCGGCCCGCGCCAGCCCCAGCTTCTCGTTGTACTCGGGGGTGCCGACGTTGTCGGTGTGCCCCTGGATCTCCACGTAGACCGGCTTGCCCTCGGTCTTGAGCTTCTGGGCGAAGTCGTCGAGGGCGGCTTGGGCCTCCGGCGACAGCTTGTGGTGGTTGAATCCGAAGCGGACCTTGTCGTCGGTCAGCACCGTCTCATAGAGGAGCTTGCCCTCGGCCAGCTTGCCGGCGTCCTGGGCACGCTGCAGCGCCTCCTGGGCGGTCTTCGAGACGTCGCCCACCTGCGTCTGCACCTGCCCCACCTGGGTCTGGACGTCGTCCACCCGCTTCTCCTGGGTGGTCATCCGGGTCTGCGTCTGCTCGACCTGGCCCTGCACGTCGTCGATGCGGGTGTGGATCGCCTTGTTCTCGGTCTGCACGTACTTCTTAGTGGCGCAGCCGGCGGTGGCCACGAGCGCCAGGACGAGCACCGGGGCAACGGTCCATGCATGTGGTTTCATCTCCATCCTCCTTGTCTAGAGCCGCCCATCAAGAACCCGCTGGGCGGTGGTCCCTGGTAACCCTTGCGGAAGAGCACGGAACGGTTCCGGCCCTCCACCTCGACGGTGAGCTCACGGTACCGGGAGCTCCCTCCGCCCGTCGCGAAGCCAAGCACGTACTCGTGCCGCAGGTCGTCGGCGATGGCGGTCAAGGCCTGTTTCAGATCGTTCTCGTCGGATAGGGGGTAGTAGCGGCCGCCGGTTTCATAGGCGAGCAGATTGAGCACATCGGCATAGCGGAAGATCTTCTTGCCCTCCGGAGTGACGGCGAAGGGGCTGCCGGAGCCCAGACCCAGGACGTAGACCGGGAGCTGCGCGCGGCGGACCACCTCGCGGGCCTCGGCGGCGGTCAAGCTGCTGGCGTTGTCGATTCCATCGGTGATCAGGATGACGAAACGCTTCGGGTTGTGTCCCGCCTGAGAGATGTCGGGCACCCAGGCGACGGCGTCCTGGAGCGCGGTGGTGCCGTAGGCCTGCCAGCCGGCGATCGCCTTGCGGACCGTGGCGACGTCCGGGGTGAAACGCACCTCCACCGTGCGGTCGCCTCCGGCGAAAGTGCCCAAGGCGAACTCGTCGCCGGCTTGCGCCCGGCCGAGGAAGTAGCGTACCGCTTCGCGGCTCATCTCCAACTTGCCGCCCGTCCCCATGCTGCCGGAGAGGTCTTGCAGGAAGATCACGCTGGTGGGCGCCTCGGCCCGTTTCTCGAAGCTGTCCATGGCCACCGGCCGGCCGTCGACGAGGAGCCGGAAGTCCTTCTGTCCCAGGTTGTTGGCATAGCCTCCGGAAGCCTTGCGGACGATCACCGGCACCAGCACGTAGCCGACCGACACCTCCTCCCCCTGGAACTTCGCCGCGCCGCCCGGCTGCTCCTGCCCGGTCAAGGGCGAGAGGAGGAGGCCGGCGAAGACAAGCGAAGCGAGAAAGGCTGGCCGCCAGCTGCGCAAATTCATAGCCGAAAATAAATGTGCAAGACTTCTGCCACGCGTGGGAGGATGGAAGGGCGGTTCAGAGTCTCGCGAGCGGTCCCACGGAGGATCTCATGGGCGATACGATCAACATCCGCAGTATCTCGATCAAGTGCGGCAACTGCAACACCTACCAGACCTTGTCGGCGTTCAGCCGGCGGGACGAGTGGAACGTCTACACCTACGAGTGCGAGAACGGCCAGTGCGATCCCGCAGTCACCCGCACGCTGGTGGAGGTGCCCCGGGAGCTCGACGATTTCGCGCGCCGCGATCCGGAGTGGCGGGGCGGTGGCAAGCATGGCGAGATTGGCGACGGGAAGCCGGCGGACTGAACGGCGATCCTGCCGCCGCGGCGCCGTTTCTCGCGCGACGGAACGCGCTTGGGAGCATGCCGCAGCGCCGCTACGGGCAGTCGCAGCGTGCCGTTCTGGCATGGCGTGTGTTACTCTCCTTCGCGGCCGGGTCTATGATCCGTCTCATCCCGTTCAACCTACGTCGTCTGTGAGGGCAATATGAAGAGGATCGTCCACATCGTGGGCACGGGTACGATCGGCGAGCCCCTAATCGGCCTGTTCACCGACTTCCGGGAGCGGATGGGCATCGACGAGGTGACCTTCCAGAAGCGGACCCCGCTGCTCTCCGACCGGGCGAAGCTCAACCACTTGATGGCGCGGGGCGCCCGCCTGGCCGTCGACGCGGAGATGCGCGGCGACTTCGAGAAGATCGGCCACCAGGTGGCGCTCGAGTCGCGCGAGGCGCTCGAGCGCGCGACGGTGGTCATCGACTGCACCCCGGCCGGCAACGAGAACAAGGAGAAGTTCTACCGCCACATCGCCGGGCCCAGGGGTTACCTCGCGCAGGGCAGCGAGTTCGGCTTCGGCAAGCCCTACGCCCGCGGCGTCAACGACGAGGTGCTGGTGCCGGGCGAGGACCGCTTCGTGCAAATCGTCTCCTGCAACACCCACAACATCACCACCCTCATCAAGACGATCTGCAACGACGGCGACGAGGACTACTGCCTGGAGCGCGGGCGGTTCGTCTGCATGCGCCGCTCGAACGATATCTCCCAGGCCGACGGCTTCACGCCGGCGCCCTACGTCGGCAAGCACGACGACGCCGACTTCGGCACCCATCACGCCCGCGATGCGCACCACCTGTTCGAGACCTTGAAGAAGGACCTGAACCTGTTCTCGAGCGCCGCCAAGCTCAACACCCAGTACATGCACTCGATCTGGTTCAACATGGACATCCGCCGCGACGTCACCGTCGAGGAGGTGCGCCAGCGCCTGCAGGAAAATCCGCTGGTGGCGGTGACCGACAAGCGCTACTCGAACCTCATCTTCTCCTTCGGCCGCGACCACGGTTACTACGGGCGGATCCTGTCGCAGACGGTGGTCGTGCTGCCCACCGTCACGGTGCGCCGCCGGCGCGAGATCTACGGCTTCTGCTTTACTCCCCAGGACGGCAACTCGCTGCTCTCCTCGATCGCCGCCGCCCTGTGGCTGATCGAGCCCGACTGGACGACCGTCCAGGAGCGGCTGAACCCGCTGCGCCGCTGGCTCTACCGGGAGATCTGACCGGCTCCCGCCGCCCGGGTCGCGCATGCGTGCGGTCGAGCTGCGGCTGGGGGACCTGCGGATCGAGGGATGGTCGCGGGCGGGTGACGAGACCTGGTTCCGGGTCCATCCTCCCGGCCTCGCCCTGGACGTCGGCCGCGGGGCTCTGCAGCTCGCCGGCGCGCGCGACATCTTCATTTCGCACGGGCACCTGGACCACGCGCTCGGCCTGCCGTACGTCCTCTCCCAGCGCTCCCTCCATCACAATGCCCATACCCGGGTGTTCTGTCCGGCGGAGATCGTCCGTCCGCTGGCCGAGCTGGTGGCGGCGGCCGAGGCGCTGGAGCGGGCGGACTACCGATGCGACCTGCGGCCGCTCTCCCCGGGCGACCGCGTGGAGGTAGGCCGCGATCTGGCGATCGAGGCCTTCGCCACCGACCACGTGGTCCCCTGCCTGGGATTTCACCTGTGGCGGAGCAAGCGCCGCCTGCCTGCCTCGCTTGCCGGCCTACCGGCGGCCGAGCTCATCGCCTTGAGGGAACGCGGCGTGGCGACCGCCGAGGTGGTCGAAGAGGTCGCTCTCTCCTATTGCGCCGACACCGGGCCGGCGGTCTTCGAGAGCGAGCCGCAGCTCTATCGCAGCCGGGTGTTGATGCTCGAGTGCACCTTCTTGGGCGACGAGTACCGCGACCGCGGCGGGCTCTACAAGCACCTCCATCTCGAGGACATCGTGGCGCGCGCCGAGCGCTTCGAGAACCAGGCCATCGTCCTCCACCACCTGTCGCGTCGCCACCGGGTCGAGGAGCTCCGCGACGCGGTCGACCGGCTCCTCCCGGGGCTCGCCCCGCGCGTCCACCTGCTGGTCGAGGCGCCATGACCGGCTATCGCCAGCAGGAGCCGCCGCCCGGCGTCCGCCTCGCCGGAGTCGAGGAGCTGACGGTCACGGTCGAGAAGCTGGTGGCGGGGGGCGAGGGGCTCGCCCGCTTCGAAGGCGTGCCGCTCTTCGTCCCCCGCTCGGCTCCGGGCGACCGCCTGCGGGTGAGGATCGTCGAGCGCCGTCCGGATTACGGGAGGGCGGAGATCGTCGACATCCTCGCTCCGGGACCGGGCCGCCGCCCCGATCCCGTCCCCGAGCTCTCCGCCTGGGGCGGCTGCGACCTGCAGCACATCGAGGACGGCCTCCAGGCCCACCTCAAGGCGGACGCCGTCGTGGAGACGCTCACCCGCCTGGGGCGTATTGCATTGCCCGCCCCCGTCGAGCTCATCACGGGAGATCCCTGGCACTACCGGCTGCGCACTCAGCTCCAGGTCGAGGCGGCGGACGGCCTGACGCGGGTCGGCTACCACGCCCGGGGATCGAACGACCTCCTCCCCGTTACCCGCTGCCCCATCCTGGTGCCCGAGCTCGAGGCTCTCCTGCCGGAGCTTCCCGGCCTCCTGGGAGAGAGCCCTCCGCGCCGGCTGGACCTGGCCGCCGGCGACGGCGGAGCGGTCACCGCCGCCCCCCTCGTCCCCGGCCTCCCCCACGGCGAGGTGACGCTCGCCATCGGCGACCTCTCCTACGCCTACGACGCCCGCTGTTTCTTCCAGGCCCATCGCGGCCTGTTGCCGCGTCTCGTCGAGGTAGCGGTGGGACCATGGACCGGCGACGAGGCCTATGACCTCTACTGCGGCGTCGGGCTGTTCACCCTGCCGCTCGCCCGCCGCCACGGC
>DATNKQ010000219.1:0-2449 GCA_035603315.1 Thermoanaerobaculia bacterium | reverse complement strand
TCCCGCTCGGCGCGGTCGGCCGGCGTGGGCGGTGCCGGGATCTCGGGCTTGGCCGGCTCCTCGACACCGAACACCTCCTCCTCGCTCTTGCCCGCGAGCAGGGCGAGGAACTCCTCCTTCTCGATCGTCTCGCGTTTGACGAGGATCTCGGAGATCTTGGTGAGGTCGGTCTGATGCTCGGTGAGGATGCTGGTCGCGCGCTGGTGCGCAGATTCGATGATCCGGCGCACCTCGTCGTCGATCTCGCGGGCGATCTCATCGGAGTAGTCGGGCTCGGCGCTGAACTCCCGGCCCAGGAAGGGCTGGCCGTGGTCGTGGCCGAACACCCGCGGGCCGAGCCTGTCGCTCATACCGAAGCGCATCACCATCTGCTTGGCCGTCGCCGTGACCTTCTCGATGTCGTTGGAGGCGCCGGTGGTGATCTCGCCGAAGACGATCTCCTCGGCCGCCCGTCCGCCGAGGGTCATGGCCATCGCGTCCTCGAGCTCGGCCCGGGTGGTCAGGAAGCGATCCTCCTGAGGCATCGAGATCGTGTATCCGAGGGCCTGGCCGCGGGAGATGACGGAGATCTTGTGCACGGGGTCGGAGTGCTCGAGGAAGTGCCCCACGAGCGCGTGGCCCATCTCGTGGAAGGCGGTGATCAGCCGCTCTTTCTCGCTCATCACCCGCGTCTTCTTCTCGGGGCCGGCGATCACGCGCATGATCCCCTCCTCGAGCTCGTCCTGGCCGATCTCCCGCTTGCCTGTCCGGGCGGACAGCAGGGCCGCCTCGTTGATCAGGTTGGAGAGGTCGGCGCCGGTGAAGCCGGGGGTCTGCCCGGCGAGGGCGTCGATGTCGATCACCTTGGCGAGCGGCTTGCCCCGGGTGTGGACCTCGAGGATCTTGGCGCGGCCCTTGCGGTCGGGCCGGTCGACGGCGATCTGGCGGTCGAAGCGGCCGGGGCGCAGGAGCGCCGGGTCGAGGATGTCGGGCCTGTTGGTGGCCGCGATCATGATGATGTTGTCCTTCGCCTCGAAGCCGTCCATCTCGACGAGCAGCTGGTTGAGGGTCTGCTCGCGCTCGTCGTGCCCGCCGCCGAGGCCGGCGCCGCGGTGGCGCCCGACGGCGTCGATCTCGTCCATGAAGATGATGCAGGGGCTGTTTTGCTTGGCCTGCTCGAACAGGTCCCGCACGCGGGAGGCGCCCACGCCGACGAACATCTCGACGAAGTCGGAGCCGGAGATCGAGAAGAACGGCACGCCCGCCTCGCCCGCGACTGCCCGCGCGAGCAGCGTCTTGCCGGTTCCAGGGGGGCCGTAGAGCAGCACCCCGGTCGGGATCCGGGCTCCGAGCGCCTGGAACTTCTTCGGGTTCTCGAGGAATTCCTTGATCTCGTGGAGCTCCTCCACGGCCTCGTCCACGCCGGCGACGTCACGGAAGGTGATCTTCGGCGAGTCGGCCGACATGCGCTTGGCGCGGGACTTGCCGAACGACATCACTTTCGAGCCGCCGCCCTGAACCTGGTTCATGAGGAAGATCCAGAATCCGAAGAACAGGACGAAGGGGATGATGTAGGTGAGCAGGCTCAGTAGCGCGCTGCTCTTTTCCGATTCGACGTTGTAGCCGACGCCGTCGTTGCGGAGTTCCCTGATCAGTTCGGGTGCGGCCTGGTCGATGAAGCCGACTTCGTACGTTTCTTTGTTCTTGAGCTTGACTTCGAGGGCTTTGCCCTTGTTCTTGAACTCGACCGACTTGACTTCGCCGTGCGGAAGCTCAGCGCTAACGAGCGTCTGATAGCTGTGCGAGCGCTTGTTCGGCGAGCCGGGATTGACGAGTTTGACGGCGAGGAACGCCAGCACCACGACAATCAGGATCGGGAAAGCGGCGCTCTTGAAGAAACGGCTCATAGGTAGATCCTGAGGGTCCTGACACCGTCTGAAGTCTTGGCCACCGGTCCCCTAGCGTACCATGGGAGATCGGTCTTTCCGGCGGTCGAGGGTGCCGCCGCCCGGGGCAAACCGCCGGGTCTCTAGCGCTCGAGCGCGGCGACGAACGGCAGGTTGCGATAGCGCTCGGCGTAGTCGAGGCCGTAGCCGACCACGAACCGGTCGGCGATCTCGAAGCCGACGTAGCGCGTGGGCAGATCCACCTTCCGGCGGTCGGGCTTGGTGAGCAGGGCGCAAACCTCGAGAGTTTTCGGGTTACGCGAGCCGAGGTTCCGCAGGAGGTACTGGAGGGTGAGCCCGGAATCGACGATGTCCTCGACGATCAGCACGTCGCGGCCTTCGATTGCCGCGTCGAGATCCTTGAGGATGCGCACCACCCCCGAGGCGTCGGTGGCCGAACCGTAGGAGGCGACGGCCATGAAGTCGACCTCCACCGGGATGTCGATGAAGCGCATGAGGTCGCTCAGGAAGAACACGGCGCCCTTCAGCACCCCCACCAGCAACAGCGGCCTGCCCGCGTAATC
>DATNKQ010000211.1:0-20510 GCA_035603315.1 Thermoanaerobaculia bacterium | reverse complement strand
CGGGGACAAGCCCCGCCCCTACATTAGAAGCAATGCATGCAGGGCTTCAGGCCACGGCTTCGAAGCGCAGCTCCGCGTCGTGGCGAGCGCGGCGGAGATAGTCGAAAAGCCGGCGTGCCAGCTCCACCGTGACTCGCTCCTCCTCAGCGGCGCGACGGAAGAGCGCAATGGCCGCCAAGGCCTCGCGATGGACGTCCTGCGCCTGGAAGATCGGCGCCATCTGGCGGGCCAGCGTCTTGACGTCTCCCGTCCGGTGCTCGGCGGCATAGACCTCTGCAAGCTCCAGTGAAACGAGAGCCGCATCGTAGGCCATGCGGTGGGAGGCGAATTCCCCGCGCACCTGGAGGAAAGCTTGGATGGCTTCCTGTACCCTCCCGAGGCCGGCGGCGATGCGGCCCTCGAGCCAACGCAGACGCACGGCGCCCAGGCGGTTTGCCATCTTTCCGGAAAGGTCGCGTACTTCACCGAGCAAGGGTTCCGCCTCTGTGCATCTCCCCAGGTGGCAGAGGTTGACGATCACGTTGGACCGCAGGGCGAAATACAGGAGCGGCTCCTGTTTCTTGTCGATGAAGGGCTCCGCCTTACCGAGCGCCAGCAGCGCCGCTTCATATTCCCCCAGCTCTTCGAGGGTCTTCGCCTTATTGACGAGGATTCGCCCGACCGCCGCGCCGCCTCGGCAGATCGCGAGGGCGCGGTCGAGGAGGGCCAAGGCCCTGGGGAGCTGCCTCTGCGCCCTGCGCAGGGACGCTTCCAGGTCCAGAACGCGCGAGTCGTCGAGATCGTCAGGATCTCCTGGGTTGGCCGGCCGCCAGAGCTTCGCGCAGTGGAGGAACGCCCGCTCGGCGCCCTTGAGGTCGCTGCCCACGCGCCGCGCGTTCCCCACGAAGGCCCCGGCGTAGCCCTGGAGGCGCGAGCGCCAGCTCTCCTCTCCTGCCAACAGCCCGGCGACGAAGAGGGCGAGCTCCGCCAACGCCAGCGCTTGCTTGGCGTCGTCCGCCGCCGCCCTCTCGCTCTCCTCGCAGCACAGCTCGCAGAGCGCCCAGGTCGGCAGCGCGGGCAGCTGCTGGAGGAGGAACCGCTGGCGCGCCGGGTTGTGCCGTTGCAGGTGCGCCCAGTCCGCGCGCGCCTGCCGGCGAGCGGCCTCCGCCAACGCCCGCGCGGCAAGGCCGGTGAGCTTGAAGCGTAGGAAGCCCGGCACGGCGCTGCCCGCCTGCGCCGTCAGCTCCTCGACCCTCGCCCGCACCGGCCCTCCAGGCTCCCCGCCGCCTGCCGGCGCCTCGGCGGCCCCGCGGCGGAGGTCGACGAGGGCCAGCGTCCGGTCGACGATATAGGCCGGATGCCCCAGGAGTTCGCCGTAGCGGTAGACAGTTGCCAGCGAGGGCTCCTCGTCGCCGCGCTCGCAGTCGTTGACGGTCCTTCGCTTGACGCCGGCGGCGTCCGCCAGCTCGGTCTGCGGCACGTCCGCCATCGTCCGCAGGACTGCCAGCGTCTCGCTGCGCGGCGGCCTCGGCTTCTTCGCCTTCTTCCTCATCCCCTTCATCGGCTGCAGGCCCCTGTAGACAGAGAGTGACAGGGATGACGCCAGCGTGACAGCAAGCAATGACATACGGGCTGGTCTTACAGTCAGCCCGCCACGACGCCTGGGCGACGACGGCGGCGCTCCTCGACCTGAGCCGCGAGGCGTTGCCGGGCGACCCGCCGCGGGCCGAGGCGCTGGCCCGCCTCGCCGTCCTGGCGGCCGGCGAGATGGATGCGGCCGGGCAGCCGGCTCTTGCCGCCGAGCTGCGGGCGGAGGCCTGCTGCCAGGTTGGCGAGGCCTGCCGGCTGGGCGGCGACCTGGCGCGGGCCGAGGAGGAGCTCGGCCGCGCGGAGGAGCAGCTCCGGCGCGCCTTCGACGCTATCGGCCGGGCGCAGTTCTGCGCCGCACTGGGCCGCCTGCGGCGCGACCAGGGGCGGGCGGACGAGGCCTTGGCGCTCCTCGGCCGCGCGGCCACGCTCTTCGAGAAGCACGGCAACCAGGCGGACGCCGCCGGCGCCCTCGCCGAGAAGGGTGAAATGGAGCTGCGCTCGTTCGAGCCTGCGGAAGCCCTGGAAACCTTCGACCTCGCCGCTTCGTTGGTGCCGGAAGGTCCCACGAAGCTCGCGCTCCGCGTCCACCGCGGGCTCGCCCTCGCCTGCGCTCTCGATAACCAGTTCGCCGAGGCCAGGGAAGTCCTCGCTGCAGCACGGAGCAGGTTCGCACCGGACCCTGGCTCCCGGGAGGACTTCGAGCTCCTGCTCGCGGGCGGCGAGCTGGCGGAGGGCGAAAGCGATTATCCGGCCGCCGAGCAGGCGCTCGCCCCCGCCTTTCACGGTCTCCTGGCGCTCAAGGAGTGGCACATCGCGGCCATCGCCGGCCTGCACCTGGCGCGCATCCTCCTCGCGCAGAGCAGCACGACGAGCCTGCGGAAGGTGGTCGACGAGATGACGCCCCTCTTCGCCGCTCCCGGTCTGCACGGGAACCTCCTGGACGCCCTCGGCAGGTTCCGTGCGGCAGTGCTGGAGAACAGGGCCAGAGTCCCACTCGCCAGCGCCGTCCTCGATTATCTGAAGATCGCGCTCGACAACCCCAGCCTGCGCTTCGCGACATCCGCGCAGACCTCACCTCAAGAGGAGAAGGGTTCATGAAGAAGATCCCGAAAACACCGGATGAGCAGCCGCCCGCGCTGCTGGCGAAGGAGGAGATCGAGGCTCGCATGGAAGCCGTCCCGGCCTGGCATCTCCAACGGGGGGGCAAGGTGCTCACGTACCGCCACCCCTGCTCCAGCGCCATCCACGCGATGATCCTCGCCGGCATCGTCGTCGTCATGGGCGAGCTGCACGGCCATGAGGTCGACGTCCGGCTGAATGGGCGTTGGATCGACCTGCGCCTGACCACGACGACGGCCGGCGGCCTCACCGCGAGGGACTTCGAGTTCGCCAAGGAAGCCAGCTTGGTGCTCTGACCGGCACGCTCAGACGGCCGCGGCCGAGACGTGCAGCACCGCCACCGCGCGCACCGGCCGCCGGCTAGCCTCGCCCCCCCTGCCTGATCGCCCGCCTCATCCGAGGCTTTTCGGCGCCCCTGGCAGTTGATGTATGCTTGCTCTAGGATCAACCATGGCTCTTGCCCCTGCAGCTACTCCCCTGTCGGAAGAGCGGCCGGTCGAAAGCCTCTTCCCCATCGTCGGCGTCGGCGCCTCCGCCGGCGGTCTGGAGGCCCTCAGCCAGCTGCTGACCCACCTGCCGGACGACACCGGCATGGCCTTCGTCCTCGTCCAGCACCTCGATCCCAAGCACGAGAGCAGGCTGCGCGACCTCCTGGCCAAGAACACGAGCATGCCCGTGCTCGAGGCGACGCAGGGCCTGGCCGTTGCCCCCGACCACGTCTACATCATCCCTCCCAACACCAAGATGAGCCTCGCCGGGGGGTGCCTGCACCTGGCGCCCCGCGGCGCCTCTCCCCACCTGCCGATCGATCATTTCTTGCAGTCGCTGGCCGAGGACCGGCCGGCCGGCGCCCTCGGCGTGATCCTCTCGGGCACCGGCTCCGACGGCACCCTGGGCCTGGAGGCGATCAAGGGGACGGGCGGCATCACCTTCGCGCAGGACGTCCCGTCGTCCAAGTACCCCGGCATGCCGCAGAGCGCGGCGCGCAGCGGCTGCGTCGATTTCGTCCTTCCCCCCGAGGACATCGCGCGCGAGCTAACCCGGATCGGCCGCCGCCCGTACCTGTCTCCGCCGCCCGCAGACGACGAGGACCAGTTCGCGAAGATCCTCGCCCTGCTGCGGGCGTCGGCGGGCGTCGATTTCAGCGGCTACCGGCCGGGGACGATCCACCGGCGGGTGCTGCGCCGTGTAGTGCTCTCCGGCAAGGAAAGCCTGGCGGACTACGCCGAGCATCTGGAAAAGGATCCCTCCGAGGTCGAGGCGCTCTACCAGGACCTCCTCATCAACGTGACCCGGTTCTTCCGCGAGCCCGAGGCTTTCGAGGAGCTCAAGCGCAGCGTCTTTCCCGAGATCCTGAAGCAGGACCCGGACCTGCCCATCCGCATCTGGGTGCCGGGGTGCTCGACGGGCCAGGAGGTCTACTCGCTGGCCATCGTGCTGCTGGAGTTCCTGCGCGACCAACCGGTCAGTCCGGCGATCCAGATCTTCGCCACCGACCTCTCCGAGACCGTCGCGCTGCAGAGAGCCCGCGAGGGCGTCTATCCCGAGAGCATCGAGGGAGAGGTCTCGGCGGAGCGGCTGCGCCTCTTCTTCACCAAGAACGAAGACGGCAATTACCGGATCGGCAAGGCCGTCCGCGACGTCTGCGTCTTCGCCCGGCACAACGTGGCGACGGACCCGCCGTTCTCGCGCGTCGATCTCATCAGCTGCCGCAACCTGTTGATCTACTTCTCCCTGCCGCTGCAGAAACGGGTAGTCCCGACCTTCCACTACGCCTTGAACCCGAACGGGTTCCTCCTCCTCGGCGCCGCGGAGACGGTCGGCCCCTTCACCGACCTCTTCGAGCTCGTGGACCCCCGGCACCACCTCTACTCCAGGAAGACGACGGCGGTGCGGCAGTACCCGTATTTCGCGGCCAGGGCCGCCTACGGGGGGGAGGCCGGCGGCCGCCGAACACCGCTCTCGGCCGCCTCGCCGGCCGACTGGCAGCGCGAGGCCGATCGCATCCTCCTGGGACGGTATGCCCCCGCCGGCGTGCTCGTCGCCGAGACCCTGGAGGTCCTGCACTTCCGCGGCCAGACCGGCCCGTACCTCGCGCCCGCCCCCGGGGAGGCGAGCCTGAACGTCCTCAAGATGGCCCGCGAGGGGCTGTTCCTGGAGCTGCGGGGCGCCCTCGAGGAGTGCCGGCAGCAGAACGTCAAGGTGTGCCGCCCCGGGGTGCGAGTGCGCGGCGACGCGGAGGTCCGGGAGGTCGACCTGCAGGTCCTGCCGGTGGTGCTGCCCCGCACCGGCGAACGCTGCTTCCTCGTCCTCTTCGAGGAGGCGCAGGCCGCCGGGAGCCCGCCGCCGGAGGCCGCCCCGCCCGCCTCCCCGGGCGACCCGGAGGTCGCCCGGCTGCGGCAGGAGCTGGATGCGACGCGCGAGTACCTGCAGTCCATCATCGAGCAGCAGGACGCCGCCAACGAAGAGCTGAAATCGGCCAACGAGGAGGTCCTCTCCTCGAACGAGGAGCTGCAGAGCACGAACGAGGAGCTGGAGACGGCCAAGGAGGAGCTGCAGTCGGTCAACGAAGAGCTGACCACGGTCAACGAGCAGCTCCAGTTCCGCAACGTCGAGCTGGGCCGGCTCAACGACGACTTCACGAACCTCTTGGGCAGCGCCGACCTGCCGATGGTGGTGCTGGGCGTCGACCTGCGCATCCGGCGCTTCACCCCGGCGGCGGGCAAGCTCCTGACCCTGTTCCCCGCCGACGTCGGCCGCCCCATCGGCGACCTCAGGCCCAACGTCGAGGTGCCCGAGCTCGCGGCCCTGATCGCCGAGGTGATCGCCACCGTCCAGGTGCGCGAACGCGAGGTGAGGGACCGGGACGGCCGCTGGCACGCCCTGCGCATCCACCCCTACCGGACTGCAGACAACCGCATCGACGGGGCCGTCGTCGTGCTCTTCGACGTCGACGTCGCCAGGAGCGCCCAGGAGCGGCTGCAGGAGGCGCGCGACTACGCCCGCGCCATCGTCGAGACCGTGCGCGAGCCGCTCCTCGTCCTCGACGGGGAGCTGCGCGTGCAGTCGGCGAACGGGGCCTTCTACAAGATGTTCGAGACCGCTCCCGAGGAGACGGAGGGGCGGCTCCTCGAGGAGCTGGGAGGCCGGCAGTGGGACGTCCCCGACCTGCGCGGGATGCTGCAGGAGATCCTGCCCGCGGGCGACGGCGTGCGGGACTTCGAGGTGAGCTTCGACCGCGCGCCCGGCGGTCCGAAGGTGGTCCTCCTCACCGCCTGCGCCATCCTGCGCGAGGGCCGGGACGCGGACCTGATCCTCCTGGCGATCGAGGACGTGACCGCGCGCCAGCGGCTGGAAGGCGACCTCCAGGATTTCGCCGCGCGGATGTCGGAGGCCGACCGGCGGAAGACCGAGTTCCTGGCGACGCTGGCCCATGAGCTGCGGAACCCTCTGGCTCCCATCCTCAACTCGCTGCACCTCCTCGATCACTCCGGCCACGACGAGGAGGCGGCCGAGAAGGCGCGGGAGACGGTGCACCGGCAGATGCGGCACATGACCCGTCTCATCGACGGCCTGCTGGACGTCTCCCGCATCACGCGCGGCCAGATCGAGCTCCGCCGCGAGCCCGTCGACCTGGGGCGCGTGGTGGGCGAGGTCGTCGAGAGCTGCCGCCCGGCGCTCGACCTCGCCGGCCACGCGTTGACGGTGCGCCTGGCGCCGGAGCCCCTCGTCCTCGACGCCGATCCCGTCCGGTTGACGCAGATCGTCGAGAACCTGCTGTCGAACGCCATCAAGTACAGCGAGCGGGACGGCCGCCTCGAGCTCACCACCGAGCGGGAGGAGGGCGAGGCGGTCCTCTCGGTGCGGGACAGCGGCATCGGCATCTCCCCGGAGGTGCTGCCGCGCATCTGGGATCTGTTCAGCCAAGGGGACCCTTCGACGGCGCGCTCGCAGGCCGGCCTGGGGATCGGGCTCACCGTGGTGAGGAGCCTGGTCCAGCTCCACGGCGGCAGCGTCCTTGCCCGCAGCGCCGGCCTCGGCAAGGGGAGCGAGTTCATCGTCCGCCTGCCGCTCTCCGCAAAGCTGGCAGAGCCGAAGATCCCGGCTGCCGCGCCGCCTCCGGAACCGCTGGCCGCGCGGTTTAACGGCCGCCGCATCCTGGTGGTCGACGACAACGCCGACCAGGCGGGGAGCCTCGGCATGCTGTTGAGGCTCTGGGGCTACGACGTGCGGGTGGCGCATGACGGCCCGGCGGCGCTCGTGGAGGCTGCGGCTTTCCGACCCGACGTCATCTTCCTGGACATCGGCATGCCGGGCATGAGCGGCCACGAGGTCGGGCGGCGGCTGCGGCAGGATCTCGGTCTCGACGAGGCGGTCCTCATCGCCTTGAGCGGCTACGGCACGGACGAGGACCTCGAGCTCTCGCGGCAGGCGGGGATCGATACCCACCTCGTCAAACCGGTGGAGCCCGAGTCGCTGCGAGCGCTGCTGGCCGAGCTCCGGCAGGGCGCTTCGCTGGTGTGAGGCCCGGCGGGGCGGGCAGAGGCCGAGCTTCTCCGCCAACTCCGCCGGGCAGCTTCTCACCAGAACGCGGGCCTTGCTGCGAAACGTGATTTCCTACACGATTTCAGCGATGCGTGTCCAGTGGCTCCACCACGAGGTCGCGGCCCCCTGCCCGCTCTGCGGCGTGGCGGGGCCGAAGACCGCGATGCTGTCGACCGCTCACGTCGTGCCCGGGAATCCGCCCGTGACCCTGCTGCGCTGCCCGGCCTGCGGCGCCGGCTTCCTCGAGCGGCTGGCGCCGCCCGACTACGAGATGGACGTCGCCGAGATGGTCGACTACTACGTCGAGCAGGGAGCCGGGATCGATCTCATCGTGGCGCCGCTCCATCGGCTGCCGCCGGGGACGGTCCGGCGCTGCCTCGAGATCGGCTGCAGCGCCGGCTTCGCGCTCGACTTCGGGCGCTACGCGTTTGGCTGGGAGGTGCTCGGAGTGGACCCCTCGCCGCTCGCCACGGCGGGCGCCGAGGCGCTGGGCCTGCCCATCCGCCGCGCCTACTTCGGCGCCGATCTCGATCTCGGCCCCGAGCTTTTCGACCTGGCGATCTGCTCGGAGGTACTCGAGCACATCGCCGAGCCCCACGCCCTACTCGCCGCGATCGCCGACTGTTTGTCCCCCGACGGGATTCTCGTCCTGTCGACTCCGAACCTGGCGCTGATCGGGCCGGAAGCGGAAGAGGAGACGCTCAGCCGCGCTCTCAGCCCGGGGTTCCACCTGGTGCTCTACGATCGCCAAGCCCTCGTCCGGATCCTCGAGGGCGCCGGCTTCGCCGCCGTCCGCGTCGAGGAGTCGCCCGAGACGCTCCGCGCTTTCGCGGCCCGTTCCCCGGCCGTGCTCGA
Organism: Thermoanaerobaculia bacterium; assembly: GCA_035603315.1. Lineage (GTDB taxonomy): Bacteria > Acidobacteriota > Thermoanaerobaculia > Multivoradales > UBA5704 > DATNKQ01. Next base: position 12,422 of record DATNKQ010000211.1, on the reverse strand, counting down.
GCGGCTGCGCCCGGCCGACCCGGCGGCCGAGCGGACCCTCCTGCGCCGTTACTTCGCGGCCCGGGCGGGGAGCGCTCCTGCAGCCTCCGCCTTCGCCTGCGGCTTCGCCTACCGGCACTTCAAGGAGTGCGTCAACGCCGGCCTCCACGGAGAGGCGGAGGCGAGCCGAGCCCGGCTGGCGGCGGTCTATCGCAAACGCTTCGGGCTCGACCTCGAGAGACCGGACCTGGAGGCCCGGCGACGCCTCCCCTTCAACCTCACGGGTGCCCTCTTCTTCTCGGGAATCCTGGAGCTCAACGGGCTCGGCCGCCCTGGCCGCGCCGCCGCCGATTTCGCCGCGGCCGTGGCGGCCGGAAGCCTCCTCCAGGGACGTCAGAACCCCTTCGGGCTCCGTGACGGGGAGACGGGAGAGCTGGTAGCCCAGAGCCGCAAGCACCTGCCGATGGCGCTCGCCGCGACGGACCCGGAGCGGGCGGTTCGCGAGATCGAAGCGCTGGACGAGGCCGCGGCCGGGGAGGGCCTGTCCGCCTCGCTTCTGGCGGAAGCTCGCGCGCAGACCTTCATCCGGCTGGTCAACGCCGGCGCCTATGACGCGGCCGAGCGGCTGGCTCCGGGGATCGTCCGACAGACCGACGCACCGGACGGCGAGTCCGTTGCCGAGATCACCGCCGAGACGCTCGACTCCCTGTACTGCCTCGGCATGCTGGCTCTCCACCGGGAGCGCCCAGGAGACGCCGCCGATCTCTTCGCGCGTGTCCATCGACTGGCGGGGCGGCGTGCCGGGTGGCACGCCGAGATCCTCTGGTCGGCGCGTCTGCACGAAGGGCTCAGCCTACGGCGGGCCGGCCGGGAGGCCCCTGCCCGCGCGGCGCTGGCCGAAGTGACCGGCGGCGAGGGCCGCAAAGGCCTGCCGCCGGTCCCGCCGGCTCTCGCCGAGGCCGCTCGCTCCCTCCTCGCCGCGGGACGGGGCTGAGGGGAGGGACAGACGGATGCGTTTCCCTCGCCTTCACCGACGCCGGCCCCCGGTGGTCGCCGAGAGCTTCATCGCTCCCGTCGCGCGGCTCTCCGGAGTCGTCCTGCCGCTGGACGTGATCGCCGCCCAGCCGGCGGCGCGGCTGCGCGTCCTCCTCTTCGAAGCTGCCGGAGCGTATTGGGCGTTCGACTATCGCGCGGCGACCCTGTCCAACCCGGACCTCTCTCCGGAGGAGTCGCTGCGCCTGGAGTTCGCGCCCTTCCAGGGATCGCCTGGCACCTCGTACCTTCTCGGCGTCCTCGACCTCTCCGGCGAGGCCGCGGCAGCGGTCGGGGTCGATCTCCAGGCGATCCGTGCCGCCGCCGCCGGCCGCCCGCCGATCGTCCTCGATTGCCGGGGAGACGGGGAACGGGCGGCCACCAGTCTGCTGACCGACGAGCGCTCCATCGCGGCGTTCCGCGTCGCTTCCGCCGGCCGCTCCGAGGTCCGCGCTGCCTACTGGCTGGACGCCTTCTGGTGCGATGCCCATGGCCTCTACCTGCACGGCTGGGTGCACGCCCACGAGCACCGGGTGCGGGCGCTGCGGGTGGAATCCGCGGGGCGCTCCGCCCGGGTGGACGCCTTCACGGACCGGCCCGACCTGCTCGCCTTCTATCCCGAGCACGAGCACGTCCGCTACGGCGGCTTCACCGTCTACCTCGCCTGCCCTCCCGGCCATCCGGTGAGCCTGACGCTGGAAACCGATGGCGGCCCGGCGACCGTCCCGCTCCCGCTGCCGGAAGGTCCTCTCCCGCCGTGGCCGGGAGCGCGCGAGGAAGACGAGGAAGAAGAGGACGCCCTGTCGCCCATGCTGCAGCGCTTCGTCGACCTCGCCAACGCCCGCGGCGGCCGCGTGCTCCAGGTCGGCGCCCGCTCCCCTGCCGGCCACCCGGCGGCGCCGCCGCGCCCGTCGCTGCGCGGCCCGGTGACGGGGCTCGACATCCATCCCGGCTGCAGCGTCGATCTGGTGGGCGACGCCCACCATCTCGGCAGCTTTCTGCGCCAAGGCTCGATCGACGCGGTAGTCTCCGCCTCGGTCCTCGAGCACCTCCAGGCGCCTTGGCTGTTCGCGGCCGAGACCAACCGCGTGCTCAAGGCCGGCGGGCTCGTCTATCACGCGGCGCCGGCGGCCTGGCCGGCCCATGCGCAGCCGAACGACTTCTGGCGCATGTCGGCCGACGGGCTCCGCGCGCTCTTCGGGCCGGAGAGCGGCTTCGAAGTGCTGGACGCCCGGGACTGCGAAATGGCTGCGATGATCCCCAGCCCCAGCTGGCGGCGTCAGCATCTCGCCATGCCGACCGTCCCGATCTACGCGACGGCCGAGATCCTGGCCCGCAAGGTGGAGGAGATCCCGCCGGGTGCCGTGGCCTGGCCCTTGAGACCGGGCATGAGCGAGGAGCGCGCGCGGCGGTATCCGGTCGCGGGCCTGCGCGTGGCGCCGGCTCCGCAGGGAGGCCGGTCCTGACGAACCTTCGCGTCTCCGCCATTCTGCCGGTCTTCAACGGCCGCCGCTTCCTGCTCGGAGCCGTACGGAGCGTGCTCGCGCAGTCGCTCCCACCCTGCGAGCTGATCGTGGTGGACGACGGCTCGACGGACGGCTCGCTCCAGGAGCTGGAGGACCTCGCCTCGGCGCCGTTCCCGGTGCGCGTGCTACGGCAGGCCAACGCCGGGCAGTCGGCGGCGCGCAACGCGGCAGCCCGTGAGGCGACGGGGGAATACCTGGCCTTCATCGACCAGGACGACCACTGGCACCCGCGCCACCTCGAGGAGCTCGTCGCTCCGCTCGCCGCCGATCCCGCCGTGGGATGGGCCTACTGCGACTTCGACGAGATGGACCTCGCAGGCAACCTGGTAACCCGCGCGTTCATCCGGACGCTGGGAGTGCCCCATCCCAAGCGCACGATCTACGAGTGCGTGGCCGGCGACCTGATGGTGCTCCCCTCGGCGAGCGTGCTGCGGCGCGCCGCCTTCGAGCAGGCGGGCGGCTTCGACGAAACGCTCTCCGGCTACGAGGACGACGACCTCTTCGTGCGCTTCTTCCGCCTCGGCTGGGACCACGTCTTCGTGCCTTCCCGGTTGCTGCGTTTCCGGGTCCACGCGAACGGCTCCTCGACGTCCCCCCGCTTCCTGGAGAGCCGCATCCTCTACGCGGCGAAGCTCATTGCGATCCTCCCCGACGATTCGCGCATGTTCCGCTACTACGTCAGCCACGGCATCGCGCCGCGCTTCTTCCTCACCTCGCTCGACGACTACGTGCGGGCCTGTTCGGCGCGTGACTGGGAGGGAGCGCGCCTCGCCCTCCAGACGGTCAACCACTTCGCGGCCCTCCGCCGCCCGAGCCTGCGCCTGCGCTGGAAGCTGCTCTGGATCCAGCAGCCCCGCCTCTTCCGGCTCCTCATCGCCCTCAACGACCGCCTGCCCTCCCGCACCCGCTTCATCTGCAACCCGACCGTCACGCTGCGCTGAGCGTTCTGGCGCGTAGGGCGCCCCGGCGTGATCCCTATTCCTTCACCCGCGTGTCGGTCGCGATCCAGTTCACCTCCCAGGTCTTGCCCCCGTCGTCCGAGAAGGCCTGCTCGAAACGGCACGACTCCGGAGTGATGTCCGACACGACGAAGCGAACCAGTACGGCTCGGCCATTCAACGGTTCCTGATCGAAGAACTCGCCGCGCCCGTTCTTGAACTCGCCGATCGTGGGTTGGCTCAGGGCGCCGCCGTTGCTGCTGGCGAAGTTGAGGCTCCACTGGTGGGATTGAGGATTGTACAGACGCAGGTTCAGGCCTTCGAAGTGGCCTTCCGGGCCATCGGCCTCGAGCTCCACCAAGTTGGCGCGGCCGTTCCAGACCTTGCGGACGACGGTCGTGCCGTCGTATTGGATCCAGGTCGTGGAGCCGTTCAAAGGATGCAGAAGGCGCGAAAGGTGAGTCTTCCAGGTGCCGATCTCGAAGTCAAAGTCGTGTTGGCCATCCTGGACCGCAGGAGCGCGTTGAGGACTTGGGCTCGCCGCCTCTGAAGTCTGTCCTGCAAGTCCCTGCAGGGGCAGCAGGAGGACCATCAAGCCGCACATTAGGAGATAAGTTGTAGGTTTGAGCGTGCTCATCGCTTCCTCCTTCAGCGCCGCCGGCGCCAATCGATCACCCAGTGCAGCTGCCACGTCTCCCCGTCGTCGGCAGACCGGGCGCTCTCCCAATGCGCGGAATCCTGCGTGATGTCCGACCACGTGAGGCGCGAGCGAACCGGCTTGCCGTCGCCGTCGATCCATTCGCCGAAGAGATCGATCTTCCCGTCGCGAAAAACGCCTTTCCACACGTGGAAGTGGCCCGGGTCGAGGTTGTCCGTCCACGTGTGCTCCCACTCGTGAGCCTCGCGATTGAAGGCTCGCAAGCCGAGGCCCTTCAAGGGGCCTCCGTGATAGATCCCCTCGAAGAGCTCGAGGAAGACCAGCCCACCCAGCGTCCGCGAAGCGGTCAGCGTTCCAGGAGCCGCCACCCACCCCTCCTCTGAGGGGACGCGGCAGACGGCGTCCCACTGTCCTTCGAGAAAATCGAACTCTCGCCCCTCGTCCATGCCCCGCTCCTTTCCGGACGAGTATGCCGTGGGAAGAGGTCAGCGACAATAGCCATTTGTCTTCGATTCGGCATAGCCATTATCATCGGAGCGTGAAGAAGGCTCCGTCCGGAATCCTCCCAATCGTCGCGGTCGATCGTGCGTCTCCGACGCCGCTCTACCGGCAGCTCTACGATAGTTTTCGCGAGGCGATCCTCGAAGGCCGACTGCGGGCAGGACAGCGAATCCCTTCCACCCGCTCTCTCGCGGCCGAGCTGCGGATCTCCCGCCTTCCTCTCCTGGAGGCTTTCGATCAGCTCGTGGCCGAGGGCTATTTCGAGAGCGGGGTCGGCGCCGGGACCTTCGTCGCCAGCTCTGTGCCAGGCAAGCCAGGACCGCCGGAGCGGGCGAAGGCTCACGGCCCGGCTCCCCGGTGGAGGCGCCCCGTCTCTCGCGACACCGACTTTCTTCTCCGCAAGGAAGCGGACCCCTGGCTCCGAGGCTGGGGGACGTTTCGCGTCAGCCAGCTCGCCGTGGACCGCTTTCCCTTGGAGATCTGGTCGCGACTCGTCGGCCGGCACGCCCGCATGGCGCACGGCTCTCCGGGAAACCAGAGCATGAGCTATGGCGACCCCATGGGCGATCGGCCCTTCCGCGAGGCGGTGGCCGCCTATCTGAGAACAGCGAGAGCGGTCCGCTGCGAAGCGGACCAGATCATGGTCGTCAGCGGCTCGCAGCAGGCCCTGAGCCTCGCCGCCCGGGTTCTCCTGGACGCCGGCAGCCCGGTGTGGGTCGAGGAGCCGGGATACGGCGGAGCGCGGGACGTTCTCCGGCTCCGAGGCGCGCGGCTCGTTCCGGTGCCGGTCGACGACGAGGGACTGAACGTGGCCGCCGGCGTCCAGAAATGCCCGCGGGCGCGCGCCGTGTACGTCACGCCCTCCCATCAATACCCGCTCGGCCTGACGATGAGCGCCTCGCGACGGTTGCTGCTCCTGGACTGGGCGCGGAGGAGCGGCTCCTGGATCATCGAGGACGACTACGACAGCGAGTACCGGTACGAGAGTCTTCCCATCGCTTCCCTGCAGGGGCTCGATCGGGATTCGCGGGTTCTCTACATCGGAACCTTCAGCAAGGTCCTCTTTCCGGCGCTGCGGCTCGGCTACATCGTCCTTCCGGGCGACCTCGTCGCCCGTTTCGCCGCCGTCCGCAATGCGACGGACATCTTTCCACCGACCTTTGCGCAGACCGTCCTCGCCGATTTCATCCGCGAGGGCCACTTCGCGCGTCACCTGCGAAGGATGCGGGCCCTCTACAGCGAGCGTCGCGCCGCTCTCGTCGGCGCGATCGAGGAGGAGCTTGGCGGCGTCCTAAACGTGCTCGGGTGCGAGGCCGGCATGCATCTCGTGGCGACGCTGTCGAAAGGACCGCGAGATCGCGACGTCTCCGCACGCGCCGCCGCGCAAAGGCTCTGGGCGATGCCGCTCTCGTCCTGTTATCTCGGAAAGCCTTCACGCCAGGGCTTCGTCCTTGGGTTCGGCGGCACAGACGTTCCGGAGATTTTCGATGGCGTCCGCCGGCTTCGGGGCGTTCTCGAACGGTGAGAGCCCTTGGCGGCTGAGCGCCTTACCTCACCGTGTCCCTCTCTTCCGCCGCTTCTTCTTGGGTTTAGATTGAGGAAGTTCGGCTGGTGTCCTTTCTGGCCGGCGCGTCATCTCGGCGAGCAAGCGGCGGGCGCCGTTTCGCACTTCCGGGTTGACATCCATGAGCCGCTCCTCCCCGTGAAGATACGCGTCGAACGCAACCTGAAGCGGCCAGTATCGGTCACCGAGGCCGCTGCTCTTGAGCAAGTTCAGAAGCTTGTCGCCGTATTGGCGGTCAGCGGCGAATTGCAGGATTCTCAAGAGATCATCACGAAACACCGTGAAGAGCTCACCATGACCCTCCTCGAGCACCGCCTGTAGCTCCGCCACAGCGGCACCGAAGTTGTCGGAGGCCAAAGCGTGGAAAGCTCGAAGCAGCTCTGCACCGGGCTTTGGTAGTCTAGCAATCGCCGCTTGATAGATAGACTCTGCATCGCCCTTACGCTCAGCCTCGCGAAGTAGAAGGTAAGCGAGATTGGCGATGGCGATTGAGTTATCGGGGTCGAGCCTCATCGCCGTGGAGTACGCCTCCTGTGCTTCGGCTGGCCGATAGAGGTGGTCGGCCAGCAAGTTGCCGAGGCTGATCCAGGCTCCCACGTCGGTCGGGTCGATCTCGATGGCCTTGCGAAGAGCAGCTTCGGCCTCGTTGTATCGCTCCAGCGGACACGCAAGGAGGTTGCCAAGGTTCTTCCAGAGCCCCGGGTTCTCCTTCGGGTCGAGCTCAATGGCTTTGCGATATGCGGCCTCGGCCTCGATGGGGCGCTCCAGCGGGCCCGCAAGGAGATTGCCAAGGTTGTTCCAGGGCCACGCGAATTTCGCGTCGAGCTCGATGGCCTTGCGATAGGCAGCTTCGGCCTCGGTGGGGCGCCCCAGCGGACCCGCTAGAAGGTTGCCGAGATCGTTCCAGGGCCACGCGTTCTTCGGGTCGAGCTCAATGCTTTTGAGATAGGCGGCTTCGGCCTTGGCGTGGCCCTCCAGCGGACCCGCTAGAAGGTTGCCGAGGTTGGCCCAGAGCCCCGCGTCATTCGGGTCGAGCTCAATGGCCTTGCGAAAGGCAGCTTCGGCCTCGGTGTGGCGTTCCAGCGGACCCGCTAGCAGGATGCCGAGGTTGTTCCAAGGCGCTACGACCTTGGGTTCGAGCTCAATGGCCTTACGATAGGCAGATTCGGCCTCGGTGTGGCGCTCCAGAGGACCGGCCAGCACTATGCCGAGGTTGCTCCAGGGTGCTGCGAACTTCGGGTTGAGCTCAATGGCCTTACGAAAGGCATGTTCGGCCTCAGTGTGGTGGCCCAGCGGACCCCCTAGCAGGATGCCGAGGTTGTTCCAGGGCGCCGCATACTTCGGTTCGAGCTCGATGGCCGTGCGATAGGCGGCTTCGGCCTCAGTGTGGCGCTCCATCGAACCTGCTAGAAGGGTGCCGAGATTGTGCCACGGCGCAGCATATTTCGGATCAAGCTCGATGGCCGTGCGATAGGCGGCTTCGGCCTCGATATGACGCTGTAGCGTACGCGCTAGAAGGTTCCCGAGATTGTTCCAGGGCATCGCGTACTTCGGGTGGAGCTCGATGGCCATGAGATAGGCTGCTTCGGCCTCAAGGCTGCGCTCTGGTTGAACCGCTAGGAGCCCGCTGAGGTTGTTCCAGGCGGTCGAGTATGTCGGGTTGAGTTCGATCGCTATGCGATAGGCGGCTTCGGCCTCAGTGTGGCGCCCTGGTAGGTCCGCTAAGAGCCGGCCGAGGTTGTTCCAGGGCGTCGCGTACTTCGGGTCGAGCTCGATGGCCGTGCGATAGGCGGTTTCGGCCTCGGTGTGGCGCCCCATCGGACGCGCCAAAAGGTTGCCGAGGTTGTTCCATGGCCACGCGAACTTCGGGTCGCACTCGATGGCCTTTCTGTAAGCGGCCTCGGCCTCAGTATGGCGCTCCGGAAGCCCCCCCAGTAGCCTTCCGAGATTGTTCCAGGCAGTTGCGTAATTCGGGTCGAGCTCGATCGCCTTGCGGAAGGCAGCTTCGGCAGGCCTGCTCGATTCCGCATACCCCAGCATCAGTTTGCCGAGACCGTTCCAGAGACCAGGATCAGCTGGATCTCGGTCAATGGCCTTGCGGTAGGTCTCGGTCACCGTATCGCGTGCGGCCATCGCGCGCGCAGTCTGCACGGAATCACGCGAGGACATCGACGGGGTGAGATCGTCTTCCAGCTGCTCCTCCCCTTCAGCCGCAGACAACGCATGCCGCCGCACCGATCCGCGGAGGGCGGCACGGATCTCGCGATCTTCAATCGCGTCACTGAGTGCTAGGCAGTATGCGGCCCGGCTATCCCGTTCGCCTTCTGCGCCACGGAGGAGGCCTGTTGCGCGCTCCCGTAGCTCCCTGGGGCTGTAGATCCGCCTGAGCATTTCCGTAAGCCAGCGCAGGCGCAGCCGCTGACGGCGCGGGCTATGGCGCATCAGGTACCAGATGTTGAAGAAGCGTTCCGCAACTTGGAACGCGATGCGGCTAGTCGACGAAAGGCTGGTTTTTTCTGCGACCCAGTCCTTGACGAGACGGTCGAGCTGAGCGGAGACGGCGCTTACCTCGAGCCCGGTCACTGCTGCCAAGTCAGCGGCAGTGGCGGGATCCCATGCCAGCGCCAATGCGTCGAAGACCACGCGTGCCTGCGGTGCCAATTCCTCGACGCGCGCCTTGTACAGTGGTGTGGCCTGGTCGAGCACTCGTTCGAGGTCACGCATAACGTCTTCGTCTCCGCTCGTCTCCAGGACCAGATAAAGCATGGCGAGCGTGCGTGGGTTACCTCCCGTGAGGTCATAGAGGACGTGGATACGCGCCGGATCGCGGTCGAGGATCTGCAACACCTTTCGGCCGGCTTCGTTGCGTTGCCCGGCCATTCGACGTAGGCAAAGCAGAATCTCGTGGTGCTCGAGCTTCGCGAGGACGTCCACCTGGAAGAAGTCGTAGAAGGCTCCTTCGCGATTGGCGGCTGCTTCGAGGGCTGCCGCGGAAGCCCCAACAACGACGATTCCTCCCGCTTCTTGGAGCACGCGCCGGAGGCTCCACTGCTTGTCCTTGAGGCCACCAAAGACGATGTCGAGATTGTCGAGTAAGAGCAGTGGACGTCTCTTCTCTCCCTTCATCCAGCCGCGAAACAATCCAAGAGCGTTACTGCCTTCGTCGTCGTCCTCTTGGCTGTTAAGCGCCGCCACCTCCCTATCGAGGCGCTCGGCCTGGTCTCGCCGGCCCAACGCCTCGAACCAGTCTCCGAGGGCATCGAGGCAGTTGCACCAGAAGACGTGGAGGTTATGAACGTTGTACTGCTCCTCGCGGAAGCTCAGGGGCAAGAGCACTGCCGCCAGCGCTGGTTGGTGGCGTACGCCCAAAGCGATGCGGCGCAGCAGGCTGGTCTTTCCCATTCCTCGCTGCCCGACGAGCAGTCGGTGTTGGGCCAGTCCGCGGGGCTTGATCTGTCCTAGGCGGGAGAGGATCTTGTTTGCCAGCTCCTGCCGGGCAACGAAGCCATCCAGAAAGTCCTGATCCTCTAGCTGATCTGGATTGTAGAAGCTGAAATCGAGTGACTTACCCACCGTTAGAGCCCCCCGCTGGCGACGGCGCGACGTAACGCAGCCACCATTCGCGCAACAGGTTCATCCGGAAACGGAAGTGTGACCGCGCGGGGTTGGCCTTGAGGTAACCGTCTGCCTCGAGGGTATCGAGATAGCTACGGACGCTGCTTTCAACCAGCGGCTCACCGCTCGGCCGATTCAGAGTTAGGACGAGTGCGTCGATACTCGCTCCGTGTCGACTGCGGGCGGCCTCGGCAAGGATCGTGAAGAGGCTGGTTCGCTCGGGCTCCGGGAAGTTCTTGTCCAGATGCTCCCGCCAAGTCGACCAGTATGTTCGCTGGGCCAAGTCGAGCAAGGAGTCCGCTGCAAGGTTGGCGGCATCGGAATCGACCACCTTGTCGCCCGAGGCGCTATCACACGCGACCTCACCGATCTTCTCCAGGTAGTAGGGTGATAGCCATCCCAGCCGCTCGCACATGGTCAGGACCGCTGCCTCGGTCAGGACGAGACCGTTCCTCCTCGCGATCTGCTGGAGGAAGTCTGTGGCCGTCTCCGAACTGAAAGGATCGAGGGAGAAGACTTCAAGGTCGACGAGAGAGCCTTCGAATCCGTGCCGCCGCGCGAGCGTGTCGAGGCCAATGGAACCCGTGAAAAGCCAACGCACCTTAGGATGCTCCCGGCAGAGCTGGCGTAGCTTGTAGAGGAAGTCGCTGGCCGTTGACACTCCCGCTCCATCCAACAGAGCTTTGGTGAAGATCGTGATCTCGTCGACAAGAAACACCCACGTCATGCCGTCGGTGGCTTCCTCCAACTGAGCGAGGAGCTGGTCGGCGAAAAGCTGCCAATCCATGCTGAGCAGCAGGTTTCGCCAGTCTCCTTGGAGGTTGTCGGCGCCATGAACGACGCGCTTCAATCTCTCGGTCAGCGAAGCGAGGATCGCCTGGCCAACTCCCAGCTCTTCCTGGATCGACGCGCACATTTGCTGAAAGAAGTCCTTCTGTTGCCGATAGCCCTCGACGTCGAGGACGATGGCGCGGAAGCCATTGCCCTCGCTCTCTTCCTTCAGGCGTTCAAGGAGAACTGTCTTACCCATGCGGCGGGGCGCCAGCATGAGAACGTTGCGCCCCTGCTTAAAGTAGCGCCAGAGTCGCGCGGCTTCTTTGTCCCGATCAAAGCAGATCATGGTTTCTCCCTTGTCGTTGCACAACAGAACTGTAGCGCAACAAATCTGTTGTGGCAAGTCAAGGGGGCGCCGCGGTTCGTTCTTGGGTCAGCCGCGAAGCGCGGCTACCGAGGCGGCGTTGCGCGAAGCCTAAGCGAGGGAAGCGAGGCGATGTTGGTGGAGCAGAAGGGATTCGAACCCTCGACCCCCACGTTGCGAACGTGGTGCTCTCCCAGCTGAGCTACTGCCCCACGGTGCGGGAGACCGCGTATTGTACAGGCGGCCCCCCGCACCGGCAAGCCGAGCGCCCGCCCCTACGGATCGAAGGCCGCGAACAGACGCGGGCCTCCGGTCTGGCGGGCGATGGTGGCGAGCGCCGTGCCGCTGTTGGGCGGTCCGTTGACGCAGCTCCCTTGGCAGCCGTCGGCGAAGCCGACGAGGACGCGGCCCTGGGCGTCGACGGTGGCGTCGATGAAGTCGAGGAGGTTCCGCGTGCTGCCGCAGGTGGTGCCGGCGACGCAGATGGTGCCGCGCTGCACCGGGTCGCTGGGGGTGGCGTCGACGGTCGTCCAGCTGGCGCCGCCGGTCGTCGTCGAGGCGATATAGAGGTGCCAGACTGCCGGGAAGGTGGGGTCGTCGCCGGTGGCGTTGCCTCCCGCCGGGGTGCCCAGGAAGGCGAAGGCGGCGCGGGCCGGGTCGCCGGCGACCACCGCCGGGAAGGCGATGTTCTGCAGGCCGAAGGTAGCGCCCACGTCCTGCGGCGCGCTCCAGGTGAGGCCGCGGTCGTGCGAGACGGCGATCTTCGGGTGGCCGCCGCCGTCGACGAAGCCGAAGTAGACGGTGCCGTCGGTGGCGATCCCCACCGAGGGGTCGCCGCTGCCGGCGGTGCTGCCGGGGACGGTCCGCACCGTCCAGGTGAGGCCGTCGTTGGTCGACACCGCCACCCCCTGCAGGCCGGTGCAGCTCTTGTTGGGCACGTAGGCGGTGCCGTCCGGCGCCACCTTGATGTGGCCGTGGAGGCCGTCGCAGGTGAGCAGGGTGTAGATGGGCACCGCGACGCCGAAGGTGATCCCGCCGTTGACGCTCAGGGCGCACTCGGCCAGCGCGATGTCCTGCGAGCAGTAGTAGACGGCGTGCGGGTAGAGGATGCCGGAGAGCGGCGGGGCGAAGGGACCGCCGCCGATCGTCTGATGGTCGACGCCGGAGCTGATGCCGCCGCCCTGGCTGGGGAGGAAGCTGGCGCCGTCGTTGTCGGTGAAGGCAGCCAGGCTGGTGCGGCCGGCGAGCTGGGAGACGAAGGTGCGGCCGGTGCCGGGGTCGGTGAAGAGGATGGGGTCGAGGGTCACCAGGCTGGTCAGCGTGTAGCTGACGTCCTGCCAGAAGGCGGTGGCCGGCGAGACCGTGTCGTCGAAGCTGACGCGGAGGGTCTGCAGCTCGGCTTCGAACATGACCTTGCCGGTCGCCCGGTCGACGCCGATGCTCGGCTCGCCGGCGCTGGTGCCGAGCGGAT
>DATNKQ010000447.1:0-2504 GCA_035603315.1 Thermoanaerobaculia bacterium | reverse complement strand
ATGGTGGCGTCGCCGACCTGCAGCGACTTGGCCAGCGTCGTCGCGCCCAGGCCGGTGGCGGAGCCGCCGAGGACCCAGCACAGGGCGAGCGCCCCCAGGGTGCCGCCGATGAGCTGCACGACGATGTAGGCGACGGCGCGGGTCGACTCGATCTTGCCGGCGGCCCAGACGCCGATCGTCACCGCCGGATTGATGAAGGCGCCGGAGATGTGGCCGTAGGCGTAGGCCATCCCGAGGACCACCAGGCCATGGGCGAACGCCACGCCGACGATGTTGATCCTGAGCGCGCCGGCGCCGGCGCCGATGAAGATCAGCGCGAAGGTACCGATGAGCTCCGCCAGCAGCGAGGTCGAAAGCTTGCCGTACATGGATCCCCCTCCCCGTGATTGGTTGTGAGTTCGCCGCACTCTAGCTCAAGAGTCCGGCTTACTGCTTCTGGATGATCGCCTCGACGCGGCGGTTCTTCTGCCGTCCGGCCTCGTCGGCGTTGCTCGCCACCGGCCGGCTCTTCCCCCATCCGCGGGTGGCGAGGCGGTCCCCGGCGATGGCCTCCTTCTCCACCAGCCAGCGCTTGACCGCCGCCGCGCGGCGCTCCGACAGGCTCTGGTTGTAGGCGTCGTTGCCCTTGCCGTCGGTGTGGCCCTCGAGGCTGGCGTGGCCCTTGGGATAGGCGCGGATGACGGTCGCGAGCTGGGCCAGGGCGCGCGCGGCGTCCGGGCGGATGTCGGCCTTGTCGAAGTCGAAGAGGACGTCGGCCGGCAGCTCCACCCTCACCTCCAGATCGCTCTCCCTGGCCCCCAGGTCCTGCATCGCCCGGCGTAGGTCGGAGACGGTTGCCACCACCTGTTTGCCGCCGCCGAGGACGGCGGTCTGGACCCCCTGCACGTTGAGGATGGACGGCCGCAGATCGAGGGCCCGCTTGACCCCCAGTCGGGCCGCCGCCGCCTCGGCGGCGGCTTCGGCGGAGGGGTCCCAGGGGCCGGTGAAGGCCGTCCCGGCGGCGGCGGCCGGGAGAGCCAGGAGAGCGGTCACCACGACGGCTGAAGCGACCCGGCTCGCCATCCTAGGAGTCCTGGATCGGCAGATCGTCGAACGGCGGCGTGCTGGGGATCGTCAGCGTCAACGACTTGACGTCGGGCGGCGGCGCCGGGAACTTCACCCAGAGGGTCGACGACTCGCCCGGCTGGATGTCTTCGTACCACCGGTCCTTCCAACCCTGGTGCAGGGCGGCGATGTACGAGCCGTCCTCGTCCTTGAGCGCCTGGTACTTCTTGCCGGCGCCGAGGTCGGTCAGGTAGACCTCGTTGTAGAGGATCTCGGGCTTGGCCCGCCCGCTCCCCTGGTTGCGCAGCCGGAGCTGGGCGGTCACCGTGTTGCCCTTGCGGCGGAACTGCGTCACCTCGACGACGATGCCGGGCCAGTTGCTCGGCTGGCTGGCGATAACCGGGGTGGCGGCCGGCGCGGCAGCTGGGGCGGGCGCAGGAGCCGCCGCGGTTGCTGGCGATGGCGGCGCGGCGGGGGTGCCGGCCGGCGGCGCGGTGGCGGCCGGAGCCGCGGCCGGCGCGGGAGCCGGGGCCGGTGCGGTGGCCGCGGGCGGCGGAGCCGCGGCTCCGCCGCTCGGAGTGGGCTCCTCGTGCTTCTGACAGCCGGCGGCGACCAGCAGCAGGATCAACGGCAAGATCTTGGATCTCATTCGTCCCTCCTTGGACTCGGGTGGAATGGAAGTCCTCGCGGGCTAGGGCTTTCGACGCTCCTGCATCTTTCGCACGACGGCAGTCACCAGCCGGCGCGGCGTCACCCGCACGGACTCCGCCAAGAGCCGGTTCCGCCAGCCCGGGATGACGATCCGCTTCCCCGCCATCAGGCCGTCGTAGGCGGCGCGCGCGACGGTCGCGGCGTCCATGATCTTCTTGCCCGCGAAGAGCTTCGAATCGTGCATGTCGGCGCGGTCCTGGAAGCCGGACTCGGTCGGCCCCGGACAGAGGGCGGTCACCGTCACCCCGCTCCCTGACAGCTCCTCGGCGATCGCCTCGGAGAAGGAGAGGACGTAGGCCTTGGTGGCGTAATAGACCGCCATCAGCGGCCCGGGCTGGAAGGCGGCGGTCGAGGCGACGTTGAGGATCCGGCCCCAGCGGCGGGCGAGCATCGCAGGCAGGAAGAGCTTGGTCAGGTGGGTGAGGGCCACCACGTTGAGCTGCATCTCCTTGAGCTCGGCCGCGAGATCGGTCTCGGCGAACGGGCCGTAGGTGGCGAAGCCGGCGTTGTTGACGAGGACGTCGATGGCGATGCGATCGAGCTCGGCGGCGATCTCGGCGGGAGCCGTCGGAACCGCCAGGTCCTTGACGATCACCCGGGCGCCGCCGCCGTGCTTGCCCTGGAGCTCGCGGGCAAGGTCCTGGAGAGGCCCGCCGCTGCGCGCCACCAGCACCAGGTCGAACCCGTTGGCCGCCAGCACGCGCGCGATCTCCCGGCCGATCCCACTCGACGCGCCGGTGACGAGAGCG
>DATNKQ010000187.1:0-5684 GCA_035603315.1 Thermoanaerobaculia bacterium | reverse complement strand
GGCGGTGCCGGCAACCAGCTTGCCGTGGCGGTCGCGGACCGCCAGCAAGCCGTGGACCGGCGGCCGCATCCCGCCGGCGGCGAACGTCGCGTAGACCGTCGCCAGCTCGGCCGGCGTCACGGCGTCCGCCCCCAGCGCCACCGAGGGGTAGGGCTCGGCCACCTCCGGCAGGCCCATCCGCTGGGCCAGCTCGACGATCCGCGGCAGCCCCGCCTGGAGGGCGAGCCGGGCGCTCGCAGCGTTGTAGCTGTGCTCGAGCGCCGTGCGCACGCTGACCCAGCCGTGGTAGTCGCCGTCGTCGTTTTTCGGGCTCCAGGTGCGGTTTCCCGCCTTGACCGTCAGCGGCGCGTCCTCGATGAAAGAAGACGGCATGGCGATATGCGACTCGAAGGCGGCGGCGTAGACGACCGGCTTGAAGGCGCTCCCCATCTGCCGGTGCGCCTGGCCGGCGCGGTCGAACTGGCTCTTGCCGTATCCGCGTCCGCCGACGTAGGCGAGGAGCTCGCCGCTGGCCGGGTCGAGGGAGACCAGGGCGGACTGCAGCGACGCTCCCGGATGGCCCTTCTGGAGACCGCGGTCGAGCGCCTGGAGCCCCGCCTCGACGGCCTTCTGGGCCGCCTGTTGGTCGCGCCAGTCGAGGGTCGAAAAGAGGGTGTAGCCGCCGTCCTCCAGGTCGGTGACGCCGAACCGCCGCTCCGCCTCCTGCGCGGCGGCATCGGCGAAGAAGGGCGCCCGCCGCCGCGCCAGCGGCTCGGGGGCCACGGCGATCGGCCGCGCCATCGCCCGCGCCACCCGCTCGTGGTCGGCCATCCCCAGCTTCTCCATCCGGCCGAGGACCCAGTCGCGGCGCTCCCGGGCGCGGTCGGGGTGGTCGATCGGCGAGGCCAGGCCGGGGGCGCTGATCATCCCGCCCAGCAGCGCCGACTCGCCGAGGTCGAGCTGGCTGGCGTCCTTGCCGAAGTAGGCGCGCGCCGCCGCTCCCACCCCCATCAGGTTGACCCCGCCGCTCGACCCCAGGTAGATCTCGTTCAGGTAGGCCTCGAGGATCTGCTTCTTCTGGAAGCGCATTTCGAGGATGAGGGTGAGGACGACCTCCTGGACCTTGCGGGTGAGGGTGCGCTCCTGCGTCAGGTAGAGGTTCTTGACCAGCTGCTGGGTGAGCGTGCTGCCGCCCTGCCGGCGGCTGTGGCCGCGCACGTCCACCCAGGCCGCCCGCACGATGCCGGTCAGCGAGAGGCCGGAGTGCTGGAAGAAGCTGGCGTCCTCCGCCGCCAGCACCGCGTCGACGAGGTCCTGGGGCACGTCGCCCACCGCCACCGGACGCCGCTCTTTCCACTCGGGCCCGTAGTAGGAGGCGAGGAGGGGCGGCGCGAGGGTCAACGAGCGGACGTCCTGCCCATCGAGCGCGAGGTGACCGACCCGGCTGCCACGAAAGAAGACTTCGGCGGTGCCCCCCGCCGTGGCGGCGGCCCCGTCGGGGGAGGGGAAGCTGCGCAAATGAACGGCGACGCCGCCCTTGACGGGGTGGTAGCGCCCCATGGGGAGGGGCGAGCTCTCCGCGCTTTCCCGATAGCCCTCCTCCCGCAGGTCGGCGAGCAGCCGATCCTGGCTCCAGGGGAGCCCCACCGCCAGTCGGATGGGGCGGGCATAGAGACGCGAGGGCTGGCGGTAGGTGATGTCGTCGAACTGGCTGGTGAGACGCCAGAACGGCCCGAGCAGAAGGGCCGCGGCGATGCCGACGAGCGCCGTCAGGATCCCCGCGACCACCAGGAGACGGCGCCGGACCGTCCCCGGACGTGGCATGGAAGTACTTCTGTTGCCGAACATTAGGTGCGTTAGCGTTCCACCCTGCTGCGACGGTTTCCAGACGCCGCCGGACGGCATGAGCGCGAGCTCGGCGAGGCGAACCAGACAGGGTCCAAGATGGAGGATGCAAGAAGCGCTCCAAAAAGTCGGTCGGGGAGTCCATGGCACGACAGTTGCTCTCCATTGGGAGTGGGAAGCAACCGGTGGAGAACACCTAACGGACGAATCAGGAGGACATCATGGGCATTCTCATCTACCTCATCGTCGGCGGCCTCATCGGCTGGATCGCCAGCATCATCATGCGCACCGACGCGCAGCAGGGGATCATCCTCAACGTCGTCGTCGGCATCGTCGGCGCTCTCTTGGCCGGCTACCTGATCGCTCCGCACCTCGGCACGGGGACGATCAACTCAGGCGACTTCAGCCTCACCGGAATCCTTGTCTCGCTGGTCGGCGCCATCCTGCTGTTGGCCATCGTCAACCTGTTCCGGCGCGGCGCCGTGCGCTAGGCCAGACCACCTTTCCTCCCAGAAGCGGAGACTCGGGACCGCGTCCGGAGTCTCCGCTTTTTCATTTTCAGGTTCTCGAAGCCTTCGAGAAGAGCCTCGTCGTTCTCGCTTACAATAGGAGGAGCGGAATCCGCAGAACCGAAGCCGCTCTGATGTCCTACTTTCGCGAGATCACGGAGCGCTACCGCATCGAGAAGGCCTTGAGCTCGCAGGGGCCGGCGAGCGTCTTTCGCGCCCTCGACGCGACGACAGGCGAGCCGGTCGCCTTGAAGCTCATCCCGCGGAACGGTCCGCCGGAAGAGGCGCAGCGCTTCGTGCGGTCGATGGCCGCCCTGCAGGGGCTCCTCCACCCCAGCCTGCCGGCCGTCGTCGACTTTGGGTTCACCCCGGACGGCAAGGCTTTTCTCGCCCTCGAATACGTTGACGGCGGCGGCCTCGACGCCCTGGCCGGCGGCTCCCCGGGGCAGATCCTCCCCCTTCTCCTGCAGGCCGCCTCCGGCCTCGAGCTCCTGGCCGGCCACGGCCTGGCGCACCACAACCTCTGCCCGCAGAACCTGCTCGTCGTGCCCGGGGGCGACGGCGGCCAGGTGAAGATGCTCGGTTTCGGCACCGCGCTCCTGCGCCCCGAGGGCGCCCCGGCCGGCGGCGGGAGCGCCCCCTTCCTGGCGCCCGAGGTGGCGTCGGTCCCCGCCCATGCCGACGGGCGCGCGGACCTCTACTCCCTGGCCCTCGTCGCCTGCGCGCTCCTGGACCTGAGGGTGAACGGCGGCGACCCGGCGACGCCTCGGGTGAGCCTGCCTCTCGGGGTCAGCTTCGAGCTGGAGGACGATCGGGCCCTGCAAGGGATCCTGGAGAGATGTCTGCGGCGGGATCCCGGCGCCCGCCCCTCCTTCGCGGAGGTCCAGCGGTCGCTTCGCCTGGCCTTCGCGGGCGACGCCGGATCGCCTTCGGCGTTTGCCGGCGAGACCCGGCTGTTCCTCTCGAGCATGCCCGAGGAGGGCCTCCTGGCGGCGGTCCTCACCGGGGCGGGCGAGAGCGCCGGCGGGCAGCCGGCGGAGCCGAGCGCGCGCCGGGACCCCGGCGAGGACACCCATCCGGTCTTCCCCCAGGAGGCGGCTCCCCGCCCGGCCACCACCCCGCCAAGGGCCGAGCTGCCGGCGGCGGCCGTTCCGCCGCCGCCGGTTCAGCCGGCCCGCCCGGCGCGACGGCGCTGGCCGCTGCTCGTTGGAGCCGTGGCGGTCCTGGTGATGGGCGGCGCGGCCCTTCTATGGCTGCTGCCGCACGAAGAGCTCGAGGCGCCGCCGATCCATCCAGCGAACGCCGGGAGGCGGGCGGCGCCCGTCCCGCCCCTCCCGTCCTTGCCCCCGAAGGCCGCCGCGACGCCATCCGTGGGAGTCCCCGTTGCCGTGCCGGAGAAGCTGGTGGCAGCCTCCGCCGCCTTCGCGGAGGACCGTGACGACGTCGCGCGGCAGGCTCTCGCCGGCATCACGCGCGACGAGGAGGCTTCCTACCCAGCCGCGGCCTGCACCCGGCTCCTGGCGCTCGGGGCGGCGCTCGACGCCAGCGCCGGGGATCGCTCGACGGACGGCTCGCGGGAGATTCGCGATCTTCGCGCCAGCCTCAAGGCGGGCGACCTCGGCCCCCTGCGCGCGGCCGTGCGGGCGATCGCGCCCCGCGAGAGACCCCTGCTGCGGGAAAACCCCGGCCTGCAGAAGGATCTGACGACGGCGAAGCTGGCGGTCGGCCTCCAGGGGAGGCTGGAGCAGGCGGCGCGGGATCGCGACCCGGCCCGGGAGGTCGAGCTGGCCGGCGAGCTGGCGTCCCTGCTGCCGCGGTCCGGCGGCGCCGCCGCCGCGCGCGAGAAGGCGGCGGCGGACCTCGAAGGGGAGGCGGAGGTGCTCTTCCAGACCGGCGAGATCGATTCCGGCCTCGGCCGTCTCGAAGCGCTCCGGCGGGCCTGGCCGGACCGCCCCGGCCTGGCCGAGCGGGTCGCCCGCTACGGCGCCGAGCAGAAGTCCGATCTGAGCGCCAAGGACGTGCTGGCCGCGGCCACTGCGGCCGAGGCGCGCAAGCGGCCGCACGAGGGGCTTGCGCTCCTCCGCGACGCCCGGCCCGGCCCCCGCTGGGAGGCGCGCTTCCGCGAGGCCGGGAAGCGCCTGGAAGGGCAGCTCGCCGAGCTCGACAAAAACCCGCCGGCGATCACCGTCGTGAGCGGCGCCGAGTTCGAGCGCGGGAGCACGGCGAAGATCGCCCTGCGGGTGACCGACGACTACCTGGTCAAGTCGGTCAGCCTGCGGGCGCGGGCAGAAGGGGCCGGCGCTTTTACCGACCTGGCTGTCCGGCCGTCAGGCCAGGACTACACCGTCGAGGTGCCGGAGGGCTTCCACCAGAACCGGACGATCGAGTTCTATGCCGTCGCCACCGATCTCTCCGGCCACCGCGCCGAGCTCGGCAGCCCGCAGGCCCCGCGCCAGCTCAAGCGGCGGAAATGGTACGAGAAGCTGCGGCCGAAGCCGGGAGCAGGATAGGGAGGCACGCCGCAGGCGGGGCCTCCGCAGGATCGCAGCGGCGAGGGTGAGAAATGCTGCCCGTCACTGGACGGGCCACGCCGCCAGGACGCGATCGCGATAGGCCTTGTCCGGATCCTTGCTGGCGTCGGCATCCGCCGCGAAGGTGACGGAGACGATGTAGTCGGAGCTCACCGGCCGGGTGCCCAGGACTGCCGGTGTGAACACCCAGCGGCGGGCGGTCTCCACCGCGGCGGTATCTAGCTCGTTGCCCATCCCCTTCATGAGGCTGGGCTGGGCCACGCAGCCTTCGCGATCGACCGTCACCTGCACCGCGACCATGCCCTGGAGACCGGCGCGGCGGGCGTTCGGGCCGTAGATCGCCGGCTGGCGGAAGACGGCTTGCGGCGGGGTGAGATCGGCTGCCGGATCCGGCGTCGCGGTGTCAGGAGCGTCCTTGGCGCCACCCTTCATCCGGTAGTAGCAGATCAGCATCCTCGCCTCCTGGCCAGCCACGCCGTTGGCGGCGTTCCGGAGGTACTCGCGGGACAGAGCTGCCGCTTCCGCAGGCCGCCCGACGACGAAGAGGAGGCCGGCCAGGTTGAAGCGCTCGACGTTCCAGTCGGCTCCGGCAAGCTCCAGCACCTTGCGGTAGGCCCCCTCCGCCTCGGCCAGCTCCTCGGTGCTGCGCCCCGTGCGGGTCGAGAGGGCGACGCCGAGCTGATGATAGGCCCGCACCTGCAGGGGACCTGCCGGCGCCAGCGGGATCGCCGCGCGGGCGGCCTCCGCGGCCCGCTCCGGCTTGCCCAATCCGGTCTGCGCCCGCGAGACGCCCAAGAGGCACTCGGCGCATCCGCCCTCC
>DATNKQ010000186.1:0-8560 GCA_035603315.1 Thermoanaerobaculia bacterium | reverse complement strand
GCAGGAAGCTGATCTCGACCGGCTGCGAGACCCCTCCGTCGTAGAGCGCCTTGACCACTGCCGTGTCGATGCCGCGGGCGGAGATCTGCGCCGCCGTCGGCGACATGAACGCGCCGTGGGGGATGCTCAAGAGCCCCGGATCGATCGCCGTGTTGCCGCTGCCGCCGGTCAGCACCAGACTGAGCTGGAGGTCGCGGGACGCGGGCACGGGAGCTTCCCCGGCGAACCAGTAGGCCTGCACCTTGCTGGTCTCCCAGCCCTGGTGCCCCTGCCGCAGCTTGAGCGGCTGGGCGATCAGCTCGACATGCCCGCCGTCGGCGGAGACCGGCGGAGGCGGGGCGGGTGCAGGGGCTGCAGGGGCTGACGTTGCAGGCGGTGCGTTCATCGTGCCGGTCGAGGCCGTGGAGGGCGACGGAGCGGCCGTAGCCGCGGCGGTCTCCCGCGGGTGCGCCAGCAGGCTGGCGACCGGCCGTTTCAAGGCGAGCGCGCCCGGCTCCGGCCGCCGCGCTTCCATGGTCTGCGGCCCGGCCGCGGGAGGTGGGGCCGGCAGGCGGATCGCCGTCGGGGACGGGCGCGGCGCGCTGGCGGGCGCTGGAAGCTTCCGGGGTGGCGGCGGCACGGGGGCCGGGTGGCTGACCTGGCTCGGCGGATGGGCGAGGGAGACGACGACGCCGGCGGCGGACGACAGCCCGGGGCTCGCCACCTCGATCTGCCAGAGCCCAGGTTTCGGGGCGGTGACCGCGACTTCGACCGCCGAGGAACCGGCGGGGATGGTCACAGTGGTGATGCGGGAGAGGGCGTCCGCTCCCCGCAGCTCGACTTTGCGGTCCCGCGGGGTCGCGAGCGGCTGGCGATCCTCGCCCAGGAGCTCGATCGTCAGGCGCGCCTCCTGGCCAGGGGCGACGGGCGCCGCGGGGACCGTCAGGCGGAGGCGGGACGGCGGCTGCGCGGCGTCCAGCGGGCCGGCGGCGGCCAGGCAGAGCAGCAGGGAAGCGAAGAGGGTGCGGACGGGCCGACGCGCAGCGCAGGGGCTGGAAGTTGAAGCTGCCATGGTCGGCCTCTGGTGGAAAAGCTCTAACCAGCATACTGGAACAAGAACGGCCCTGTGGCAAGATGCGCCCCATGCTGCCGATGGATCCGCCGATCGGTCCGCCCTTCGAGGTCCGTCTCGAGCTCGCGGGTTGGGAGCTCTTCTGGGCCCGCCTGGAAGTCCGTCCGGAGGGGGATGGAGCGCTGGCCGGGCTCCGGGCACGGACCGCGGAGCGCGCGCGGACGTCATGGAGCCAAGAGGAGCTGGCGGCGGACGAGACGGTCGCCGCCCTGCGGCGCCTCTTCCGCGCCGCCGGCTGTGATCCCACCCGCTACCGCCCGTCGTCCGAAGCGCTGCTGCGGCGGGTGTTGAAAGGCGAGGAGCTGCCCGCCATCCATCCCCTCGTCGACCTCAACAACTGCCTGTCGATCGCCCTCGCGGTGCCCTCCTGCGTGGTGGCGGAGGGGAGCATCGAGCCGCCGGTGACGCTCCGCGCCGGCCGACCCGGGGAGGGGTTCGATTCGCTCCGCGGCCCCTTCAACCTCGAGGGCAAGCCGCTCCTCGCCGACGCGCAGGGCCCCTTCGGCACGCCGATCACCGACAGCCAGAGGGTCAAGGTCCGCGACGACACCCGCCGCGGCTGGCTGGTGGCCTACCTGCCGGGCGGGGTCGTCGATCCCGAGACGGCGCGCGAAGCCCTCGAAGAGCTGGTTGGAGAAGCGCCGGTGGCGATGATCGAGCGAACTGCGGTCTCGCGAGGCCTTCGTTCGGGCACGGGGACCTAGTAGGCTGAATAGGCGCGAGGCGCCCGACCTGGGCGACGGGAGGATGCATGGAGGTGGAGGTCACCAAGAAGGTCCTGGCGGCCCTTGAGCGGGAGGGGGTACGGTATCTTGTCTTCGGCGCCGTCGCGATCAATCTGCTCGGACTGGCCCGAGCGACCGAGGACCTCGATCTTTTCGTCGATCCCGACCGCGCGAACATCGAGCGACTCAAGACGGCGCTAAGGTCGGTTTTCGCCGATCCCTCGATCGACGAGATCTCGGCGGAGGAGCTGATGGGCGACTATCCCGCCGTCCAGTACGTCCCCCCGGAGGGGATCTTCCATCTCGACATTCTCACTCGCCTGGGCGAGGCTTTCGCCTTTCGAGATCTCGAGGCGATCCGGGTCGACTTCGAGGGCCAACAGGTGTCCGTGGCTTCGCCAGAAACGCTTTACCGTATGAAGAAAGGCACGGTCCGTCCCAAGGACTGGGCCGATGCCGAGGCGCTGCGGCGGCGCTTCAACCTGAAGGGCGACTGATGCCGGTCAAGAAATTCCGCGATCTTCAGGAGATGGAGGATTCGCTCTGGCGGGAGCCGGGCGACCCGGAGCTGTGGCGAGCGATCTCGGCGGTCTGGAGCTTCGCGGCGCGCACCTGCCCTCGGCATTTTCCTCCCGGCGTCCACCGGTACCGTACGATCGAGGACGCCGAGCGCCAGCGCGACCTCTGGGAAGAGGCGGACTTCCAGGCTCTCTGGCAACGCCGGGGAATCGATCCGGCAAAGCTCGCCTCGCGTGGTTGACGAGCCTCGCAAAGGAATCGCGAAGAGGTCGGCTTCCTACTCGTAGCGCAGCGCCGACGAGGGATCGAGGCGCGCCGCCCTCCAGGCCGGCACCCAGCAGGCGATGAGGGTGACGAGGAGGGCGAAGCCGACGACGGCGACGAGGTCCGTGGGGCGGACGCGGAAGGGAACCGAGTTGATGAAGTAGATGGCCGCCACCTCGGGGTCGAAGCGGATGAGGCGGAAGGTGGTGAGCGTCCAGCAGGCGGCCGAGCCCAGGCCGACGCCCAAGACCGTGCCCAGCCCGCCCAAGATCGACCCGTAGAGGAGGAAGAGCGACCGCAGGCGCCAGGGCGACAGACCGAGCGCCCCGAGGACGCCGATGTCGCGCATCCGCTCGCGCACCAGGACGACGAGCGTCGAAGCGACATTGAAGGTCGACACCAGGACGATCAGCCCGAGGACGAGGAAGAGCGCCACCTGCTGCAGGCGCAGGGCGGTGAACAGCTCGTGGTTCAGCTGCTGCCAGTCGGTGACCGCGAAATCGGGGGCGAGGACCTTGGAGATGGCCTCGCCGGTGCGCGGCGCCCGGGAGGGGTCGGCGAGCGTGAACTCGAGGAGATCGGAGGCGATCTCGCCGCCCATGAGGCGTTCGACCAGCGGCCGGTCGAGCAGCACCCAGGTGCGGTCGAACTCGGCGAAGCCGGTCTCGAAGGTGCCGGCCACCCGCAGGCTCTGGTAGCGGAAGCTCGGGCGGTCGGCCGCGAACCCCAGGGCCACCAGGCGCAGGAGGTCGCCCGGCCGCGCGCCGAGCCGGCGGGCGAGGTCCGCCCCCAGGACGGTGCCGGGGATGCCGTCCCTCCCCGGCTGCAGCTGGGCGGCGGAGGCGGTGATCTGGCCGCCGCCGGGGTCGACGCCGCGGAGCACCACCTCGACCCCCTGCGGCGCCGCCGAGCTCGCCAGCGACCCCTGACCGTAGGCCACCTGGCCGATCTTCTGCACCCCGGGAATCGCCAGGAGGGCCTGCCGCCGCCGAGGCTCGAGCTGCGTGCTCCTGCCGCCCACGGGATAGGCGATGACTGCGGCGTTGCCGCGGATGAGCTTGTTCTGGAGGTCTTCGCGGTAGCCGGTCATGAGGGCCATGGCGATGACCATGGCGGTCACTCCGAGCGCGGTTGCCAGGAGCGCCGCCCGCGCCGTGCCGTCGAGCAGCCGGCTGCGCCGCCCGCGGCCGCGCAGGAAGCGCCAGGCGACGGTCCAGGCGAGGGGGCCGGAGAGGGGAGATCTCGCCCGCGCCATCGGCTCAGCGCCGCGCGACGGTGGCGAGGAAGCGGTCGAAGAGGCCGGCGGCGTCGTGCGGCCCGGGGGAGGCCTCGGGGTGGTACTGGACGGAGAAGACCGGGCGGCCGGCGACGTCGAAGCCTTCGACGGTGCGGTCGTTCAGGTTGATCTCGGAGATCCGGCAGGAGGAGGGGAGCGAGTCGGGACGGACGGCGAAGCCGTGGTTCTGGCTGGTGATCGCCACCTTGCCAGAGACGAGGTTCTGCACCGGCTGGTTGCCGCCGTGATGGCCGAACGGGAGCTTGAAGGTCGCGCCTCCCAGGGCGAGCCCGAGAAGCTGGTGGCCGAGGCAGATGCCGAAGACGGGCGTCCCGGATGCCGCCAGCTCGCGCACGCTTTCGACGATGCCGGCGAGCGGCTCGGGGTCGCCGGGACCGTTCGACAGCACGACGCCGTCGGCGCCCAGCGCCAGGCACTCGCGGGCGGAGGTCTGGGCGGGGAGGACGGTCAAGCGGCAGCCGCGGGCCTGAAGCGAGCGCAGGATGTTCCTCTTGATCCCGAAGTCGTAGACCGCCAGATGGGAGCGCTCCGCGCCGGCGGCCGGTAGCTCGTGGGCGGCGGCGCAGGTGACCTCGTCGACCAGGGCGCGGCCGGTCATGGCGGGAAAGTCGGCGAGCTCGGCGGCGAGGCCGGCGACGTCGGAGCGCTCGCTCGTCACGACGCCCTTGAGCGACCCGCGCACGCGCAGGCGCCGCACCAGGGCGCGGGTGTCGAAGCCCTGGAGCGCCGGCACCTCGTGGCGGCGCAGGTAGGCGGGGAGCCCCTCCTCCCGGTGTTGGCCGGAGGGCTCGCGGGTGAAGCGGCGGGCGAGGAACCCCTCCACCCACGGCCGGCCGGACTCGGCGAGATCGGGGGCGGTGCCGTAGTTGCCGATGTGCGGCTGGGTCATGACGACGATCTGGCCGCGGTAGGAGGGGTCGGTCAGGACCTCCTGGTAGCCGGTCATCGAAGTGTTGAAGACGACCTCGCCGAAGCGGGTGCCGGGCGAGACGGCCTCGCCCTCGAAGACGGTGCCGTCCTCGAGCAGCAGGAGGCCTGGGGGTAGGGCGCCGTTCACCCGCCACCCATCAGCGGACGGCGGCGTAGGTGGGGACGTCGCGCTCGAGGACCGAGGCGAGCCGGCGCAGCTCTTCCATCAGCGTCGCGAACTCGTCCGGTTGGATGGCCTGGCTGCCGTCCGAGAGGGCCTGCTCCGGGCGGTCGTGCACCTCGACCATCACGCCGTCGGCGCCCACCGCCACGGCGGCGCGCGACAGCGGCAGGATCTGGTTGCGCTTGCCGCTCGCGTGGCTGGGGTCGACGATGATCGGCAGGTGGCTGATGCGCTTCACCTCCGGCACCGCCGAAACGTCCAAGGTGTTCCTGGTGTGGTCGGCGAAGGTGCGGATGCCGCGCTCGCAGAGGACGACGCTGCGGTTGCCCTGGTCCAGGATGTACTCGGCGGCGAGCAGGAACTCGGTCACCGTGGCGGTCATGCCGCGCTTCAGGAGGATCGGCCGGCCGCAGCTCCCGGCGCGCCGCAGTAGAGTGTAGTTCTGCATGTTGCGGGCGCCGATCTGCACCATGTCGGCGTACTCCGCGACCTGGTCGAGGACGTCGATGTCGGTCGCCTCGGTGACCACCGGCATGCCGGTCTCCTCGCGCACGCGGGCGAGGATCTTGAGGCCCTCGAGGCCCAGCCCCTGGAAGCTGTACGGGCTGGTGCGCGGCTTGAAGGCGCCGCCGCGCAGGATGTGGGCGCCCGCCGCCTTGACGCGCCGCGCGATGCGCGAGGTCTGCTCGTAGCTCTCGACCGAGCAGGGTCCCGCCATCACCGCCAGGTTGCGCCCGCCGACCGACACGCCGCCGACCTCGACGACGGAGTCGTGGGGCTTGAACTCGCGCGATACCAGCTTGAACGGGTGGCTGACGCGGATGACCTGGATCACCCCCGGCAGCGACTCGAAGACGCCGCGGTCGAGGACCCCCAGGTTGCCGGTGATGCCGATGGCGGTGCGCTGCGCGCCGGTGATGGCGTGCGCCTTCAGGCCCTTCTCCTCGATCTGGCGGACGACCGTCTCGATCTGATCGGAGGTGGCGTTCATTTCCATGACGATCAACATGGCAGGACTCCCCGAGGACGTCGGTCCGTTGGTTCCGGACTGGCAGCGCGGTATCATAGCAGACCCTGCATCAACCGCCCCTGCTGGAGGAGCCGATGAGAAACCCCCGGAGCTCGACCGTTTTCACTCTGCTAGCCGTCCTCGCCCTGCTCGCGGCCGTCCCCCTGGCCGCTTATACCATCGTCCTCAAGGACGGCTCGACGCTGGCGGCGAAAGAGAAGTACAAGATCTCCGGTACTCGCGCACTCATCACTCTCCAGAACGGCACTCAGACCTTTCTCGACGCCAAGCAGATCGACGTGGCGAAGACGGAGGAGGTCAACCAGCACGACTACGGCAACGCGGTGGTGATCGACGACACCCGCGCCAACGCCGCCGCCGCGCCGCCGGCGGCGCCCCGAAAGCGGACGCTCGCCGATCTCATCGAGACGCGCAAGACGGCGCCGCGCGACGTTCCGGAGGCGCGGCGGGAGAGCCGGCGCGGGGAGAGCGGAGGCTCCGGCGGTGGCGCCGGCAGGACCAAGGCGGGCTACGTCGACTTCTCGACCGTCGCCCGCAAGCCCTTCGCCCAGCTCGAGGTCGCTTCCGACCTGCAGCAGTTCCTCCATGCGCAGGGGATCGAGGAGGTGGAGATCTACCAGGGCAGCGAGCCGGATCGGCCGCTGGTCGAGATCACCACCAACTCCGAGGGCGCGGTGTTCAAGGCCCTGGCGGTGGGCGCCAACGCCCTCCTCCACATCCGCGACAGCCATCCCAAGGTCGCCGCCCTCGACCTGCTGATGACGACCCCCGCCAAGGAGCGGGCCGGCCAGTTCGTCTTGACTCCGCAGAACGCCGCCGACCTGGTGGCCAAGAACGTCGAGATCGCGGCGTTCTATCTGACGAACGTGCAGTTCTGAGCCGCTAGGAGGGAAGCCCGCCGAGCTCCTCGTCGCCGCCCTCCTCGGCGAGCCCCAGGTAGCGCTCGACGGCGATGCCGACGCGGCGGGAGAAGCGCTGGCGGTAGCTCTCGACCTCGCCGACCGGCTCGTCCAGGAAGACCCGCTCGACGCGGAAGAGCGGCACGAACATGGTCGACAGGCCGAGGGTCTGGTCGCCGCGCCGCGCTGCCTGCCCCATCCAGTCGTCGAAGCTCGAGAGGTTGATGCCGCGGAGCGTCACCCCCGCCACCCCGAGGTCCTGCAGCACGCCCCAGAACTTCTCCGTCGGGTTGATCAGGTGGACGATGACAATGGCGCCGGCGCGGATCATCGGCTCACCCCTCTCCGTCTGCCCCATCCGGCGCCTGCGAGAGCTCGAGCAGCACGCCGCCGGCGCTCCGAGGATGGACGAACTGGACGCTGGCGCCGCCGGCGCCCCGCGTCGGCTCCGGCCGCAGCACGTCATAGCCTTCTTGGCGGAGGTTGGCGTCGTCGCGACGCAGGTCGTCCGAGGCGAGGCTCACATGGTGGATGCCGGGACCCCGCTTGGCGAGGAAGCGGGCGAGCTGCGAGTCCGGACCGAGCGGCTCTAGGAGCTCGATGCGGGTCTCGCCGCAGGGGATGAGCGCCACCCGCACCCCCTCCTGCGGCACCTCCTCGATGGCCTCGACATGGAGCCCCAGCGCCTCGTAGAGCCGGCGCGCCTCTTCGATCGACTCAACGGCGATGCCGATGTGGTCGACGCGCCGGATCATCGCCGGCTCTCCTCCTCGACGACCCCCTGGAACAGCCGGTCGGCGACGCAGTAGGGATCGAGGCGCGCGGTGAAGCCGCGCTCCACCTCGCGGTCCACCCCCAGCACGCGGTCGGCGGTCGCCACCACGCGGTCCTTCAAGATCGTCTCGACGCGCAGGCGCAGGTGCGTGAGCCGCCGCCGCTCGAGCTCGCCGCTCTCCGTCAGCCACGCGCGATGCCGCTCGATGGCGGCCACCAGCTCCGCGATCCCCTCGTCGCGGCTGGCCACCGTCTGCAGGATGGGCGGCACCCAGGGGCCGTGCTCGCCCAGGCCCAGCATCATCTGGAGCTCGCGCACCGTCCGTTCCACCCCCTCGCGGTCGGCCTTGTTGATGACGAAGACGTCGGCGATCTCGAGGATCCCCGCCTTGATCGCCTGGATGTCGTCGCCCATGCCGGGGACGGTGACGACGACCACGGTGTCAACGCTGCGCACGACGTCCACCTCATCCTGCCCCACCCCCACGGTCTCCAGGAGCACCCAGTCGAAGCCGGCGGCGTCGAGGACGTCGACGGCGTCGCGCGAGGCCCGCGCCAGGCCTCCCATGTTGCCGCGCGTCGCCATCGAGCGGATGAACACCCCGGGGTCGGTCGAGTGGGACTGCATGCGGATGCGGTCTCCCAGGATGGCGCCGCCGGTGTAGGGGCTGGTGGGGTCGACGGCGAGGATGCCCACCGTCTCCCCCCGCTGGCGGCATAGCCGGGCGAGGCGGTCGACGAGCGTGCTCTTGCCCGACCCCGGCGGCCCGGTGATGCCGACCACCCGGGCTCTCCCTGTCTCGCCGTAGATGCGGTGGATGAGCTCGCGCTGCGGCGGGGCGCCGCTC
>DATNKQ010000178.1:0-4485 GCA_035603315.1 Thermoanaerobaculia bacterium | reverse complement strand
CCACCGCCACCTGGGAGCTCCTCGAGGATGCCCCCGGCATCGAGGCCCTCGCCGTGCCCGCCTCCGGCGGCGGCCTCCTGGGCGGCGCCCTCCTCGCCGTCCGCGGCCTGGCGCCGGGCGCACGGGTCTGGGGCGTCCAGCCGGCCGGCGCCGACGGCATCGTGCGCTCGCTGGCGGCCGGCGAGCCGACGGCGCCCGAGCGCATCGAGACGGTGGCCGACGGCCTCACCGCCCCCCGCCCGGGCGTCCTCAACTTCGAGCTCATCCGGCGCTTCGCGGCGGGCGTCCTGACGGTCGCCGACCCGGCAATCCTGGCAGCCATGGGCCGCATCCTGCGAGCCCTGCGGGTGATCGTCGAGCCGGCGGGCGCGGCGGGTCTTGCCGGCGTGCTGGCGCATCCGGAGCTCTTCCGTGGCCGGCGGGTCGGCATCCTACTCTCCGGCGGCAACACCGGCGCCGAGCGCGTGCGCGAGGTCCTCGCCTCGCCGGCGGCCTGACCGCCGTTTCGATTCCTCCCTTGACAGACACTCCGGCCAGGACTACCGTATTATGGTAGTAAGACACTTGGGATACTCGGATCGGCGGACATGGAGCGCACCCTACGCATCGACCCCAAGGATCCGCGCCCCATCTGGCGCCAGATCGAGGAGGGGGTGCGCAACCTGGTCGCCGCCCGCACGCTCCCCGCGGGAGCTGCCATCCCCTCGGTGCGCGACCTGGCGCGCGAGCTCCAGATCAACCCGGCGACGGTCTCCAAGGCCTACCAGCGGCTGACGGACGCCGGCGTGCTGGCGGTCCGGCGCGGCGACGGCACCTACGTCGCCGACTCGCCGCCGGAGCTCTCGAACAACCAGCGCGCCGCCCGCCTCGGCGAGGCGGCGCTGCGCTACGCTGCCTTCGCCGCCACCCTCGGCGCCAGCCGGGAGGAGACGGTGGAAGGGCTCGAAGAGGCCTGGAGCCGGTTGCGGGTCGACGAGACCGAAGAACCTGGAGGAGAGGCATGACCGTGCTGGCCGTGGAAGAGCTGGCCGTCCGCTACGGCGACCGGCTTGCCTTGGACGACGTTTCGCTAGCCGTGCCCGCCGGGGCCGTCTACGCCCTGCTCGGCCTCAACGGCGCCGGGAAGTCCTCGCTCGTCCGCTGCCTCCTGGGCGAGCAGCGGCCGGCCGCCGGCCGGGCGCGGATCTTCGGGCGCGATCCCTGGAAGGAGCGGGCGTCGATCCTCGCCGAGGTGGGGGTGGTGCCGGAGGAGCCGGATGCCCCGCCGGCGATGACAGCGCGGCAGCTCTCCCGCTTCTGCGCATCGCTCTACCCAAGCTGGGACGAGGCCGGATTGCGGGAGCGCCTGGAGCGCTTCGCGGTCCCCCAGGACCTCCCCTTCGGCCGCCTCTCGAAGGGCCAGAAGGGGCAGGTCATGCTCAGCCTGGCGCTGGCGCCGTCACCTCGTCTCCTCGTGCTCGATGACCCCACCCTGGGGCTCGACCCGCTGGCCCGGCGGTCGGTCTTCGGCGAGCTGATCGGCGAGCTTGCCGACCGCGGGACTACCGTCTTCCTGACCACCCACGACCTCGCCGCCGTCGAAGGGATCGTCGACCGGGTGGGCATCCTCAAGGCGGGGAAGCTCCTCCTCGACGAGGAGCTGGAGAGCCTCAAGCGGCGGTTCCGGCGGCTCAGCTTCGCCCCCGCCGGGGAGGACGCCGGCCGCACGCCCGGCCTCGCGGAATTGGCGCCCGTGGCGGTCGCCGCCCGCGGGTGGGGGGTCGAGGCGGTCGTCTCCGGCTACGACGAGGAGCGCTTCTCGCTCCTCCGCTCCGGGCGCGGAGCCGGCGCTCCCGAAGTGACGTCGCTCAGTCTCGAAGAGATCTTCCTCGCCGTGGTGGGGCGGCCGGGACCGGCGCAAGGAGAGAGCGTATGACGGGTTTCCTCGCCGTGCTCAAGCGCGAGGTGGTCGAGCGGCGTCTCCTCGCGCTCGCTTCGCTGGTGGGCCTCTTCCCCTTCCTCCTGCCGCTCCTTCCGGGCGGCGATCGCGCGCACGCCGCGGAGGTGCGCAGCGTCGCCGCCCTGGCTCTGGCCGCCGTCGTCGGCGGCATCCTCGCCTTCCTCCTGGGCGGCGCGGTGATCGGCCGCGACCTGGCGGAGCGCCGGCTGGGCTTCTACTTCGCCCGCCCGCTCGCCGGCTGGGCGATCTGGGCCGGCAAGCTCGCCGCTGCCTTCCTCCTCGCCGTCGGCGCCGCCGCCCTCGTCCTCCTGCCCACCGCCGTCGTGGACGGGATCGGAGATGGCGGTCTCCGTCAGGCCTGGATGGGCGGCGCGGCGGCGGTTCTCCTGGCGCCGCTGGCGCTCGCCGTCCTCGTCGTCGCCGCCGACGTCGTCGCCCGCATGGCGCGCTCGCGGTCGCCCTGGCTCGTCCTTGACCTCGCGGGCCTGGCCGCCTTCGCGGCCCTCGTCTGGACCGCCCGCCGCCGCTTGATCCTCGCCGGGGCGAACGACATTTTCACTCCCGGCCACCAAGTCCCGCTGGTCGCCGTCGAGCTGGCGGTCGCCGTCCTCCTTCCGGCGGCCTTTCTGGCGATGGTTGCTGCCAGCGCCGTCGCGGTGATCCGCGCGCGCACCGATCCGCGCCGCAGCCACCGGCTGCTCTCGATCACGCTGTGGACGATCCTCCTGGCCTGCGCAGTGGCTTTTCAGGCGTTCTCGTTCTGGGAGATCGACGCGACACCGACCGACCTGACGGCCATCCTGGAGACCCGCGCCGCGCCGATGGGGAGCTGGATCGCCGTGAGCGGGCCGGCGGCGCACCGCCGCGGCTACGTCCCCCGCTTTCTTCTCGACCTCGGCTCCGGCCGCTTCGTCCGCACCTTCTCCTTCCCCCCCTTCCCCTGGTGGCACTCGCCGGACTTCTCCGGCGATGGCCGGCGAGCGGCCTGGCTGGAGCCCCAGGGCGTTCCCGGCCGTTCGCCCTTCCAGCTGGTGACGGCGGATCTCTCCCGGCCGGGAGCCCCCGTCGCCCACCGGTCGATCGTCTTCGACAGCCTGCCGCAGACGCTCGTCCTGTCGGCTGACGGCAGCCGTTTCGCGGTCGACGACCGGGGCCGCCTGATGGTCTCCGACCTCGAATCCGGACGCCTCCTCGCCTCGCTGCCTCTCGCTCGCAACAGCTGGCCCGCTCCGGAGGTCCGCTTCCTCGGCCCGGGGAGCCCCGGGTTCCTCCGCGTTTTCGAGATCGCCCTGCGGGAGCCGTTGTACGGCCCGGATCGGGCCGGCGAGGTGGCGATCCTCGATCTCGATCTCGCGACCGGCCGGCGCTCGCCCGAGATCCACATCCCGGGCGGCCCGGCCTTTCCGACCTGGGCCGTGAGCCCCCACGGCCAGCGGATCGTCCTCCGTCAGGGTGACGGCAAGGATGGCCCGCTCGTGCTCTTCGATGCCGCGACGGGCCGGCACCTCGCCGATCTCACGACACCCGGAACGCCTGCCTATCCCGACTTTCTCGCCGACGGACGGGTGGCGGTGGTGTCGCGCCAGCCGGCGGGACGGGACCTGACGATCTTCGGTCCGGACGGGCAGCGCCAGCGCAGCTTCCACTTCGCCGCCCGCGCCGTCGTCCTGGGCGGCCAGCCGGCCCGCGACCTCCTGGTGGTCGCCACCAGCACGGCGAACGCCGAGCGCGAGGACCCGGCCCCCTGGAGCTCCCGCCTCCTCGACCTCGCGACCGGTGGGGAGAGGGCCCTGGGCTCGGGCCTCATCCCGGCAGCCGGGTCTTCCGCCGCGCCGGCGAGCGCCGCGTCCCGGCTCTTCCACCGGGCGGGGCGAGGTCTCGTCTCGCTCGACCCGGTGACGGGAAGGGAGACGACCGTCCTGCGGACGCGAGGCTAGCCCCGGGCCTTCGCCGGCTCGCCGCCGCTCAGGAAGCGGCCGAAGATCTTGTCGAACGAGAGGCCGGCGAGGAAACCGAGCAGCAACGCCGCGAAGGGGCCGTGGGAGGGGAGCTTGGAGAGGCCTTCGGGCAGGATCCCGTCGATGAGCGAGAGCAGCCCGAAGCTGAAGAGCAGGAGGGTGAGAAAGGCGGCGAGGACGCCCAAGATCACCACCCGCCCCGGGCTGCGCCCCCGCGCGCGGCGGTAGAGGACGCGCGCCAGGCTCCCCAGGACTCCACCTGCCAGCGCGAAGCCGATCAGCAGCCAGTCGATGGCGTAGGTGACGGTGAAAGGGTCGGCGTCGCGCAGGCCGGGCGCCGACGCTCGCACGGTGTAGGGACCCTGGCGGGTGAGGTCGACGGCAATCCTGGCTTGCTGGGTGCCGGCAGGGATGGACACCGCCTGCGACACCGTCCCGGCCGGCCCCTGCACCGCCACCGGCACCGCCTGATCGGTCGTCGCCGGCTGGCCGTCGTCGCCGAGCAGGCGGACGTAGACGTCGGAGGCGACCGTGGCGAGCCCGCGCACGACCTCCGCCGGCCCCTCGAAACCCAGCTGGGCTGGCACC
>DATNKQ010000160.1:0-3718 GCA_035603315.1 Thermoanaerobaculia bacterium | reverse complement strand
AAGGTGTGGAAGGACGTGCCGGTGCCGGTCACCGCGGCCGCCGCGGCGGTGACCTTGCCGGCTCCGGCGGCCTCGGCGCGGCGGGGATCGATCTGCAGCGCCCCATAGTGGTTGGCGCCGCCGGCGCCGGCGGTGCCGGCGATCTTCGTCAGGGTGACGCCGCCGTCGGTCGACAGGTAGAGCCCGCTTCCCGCCAAGCTCCGCGCCGCCGGATTGCCGGAGGCGACGTAGACGATCCGCCCCTCGCCCGGCGCGACGGCGATGGCGCACACCGGGAAGGCCTGGTGGGAGGCCCCCATGGGGCGCCAGGAGAGCCCCTCGTCGACGCTTTTCCAGAGCCCGCCCGAGGCGCTGCCGGCATAGAAGGTGCGGACCTCGTTGGGGTCCTGGACGAGGGCGCGGACGGCGCCGCCGACGTTGCGCGGCCCGAGCGAAGTCCAGGCGGAGGCGCCGGCGTCGTGGCCGGGCGCCAGGGCGTGCTGGACGGCGGCGTCGATGCGGCCGGGGAAGTCTCCCGCCGGCACGCCGAACTGCAGGAGGATCGCATCGTCCCGCTGGCCGGGATCGTCGTCCTGCTCCTGGAGGTCGGCACCGGAGCCCGGGTCGTCGGCCGGGGTCGGGTCTTCGGGGTCGGGCATGGCTGCGGTCTCGTCTCCTCGGGGTTCGGGTCAGGGCATCGCCGTCGGTTCCGGCAGGTCGAGCAGGAAGGCCATGGCGCGGGAGAGGTCGCGGTTGGAGGCCTCGTTGGGGTCGGCCGGGGCGGCGGCGTCGAGAGGGTCGGCGGCGGCCTGCGGCGCGAGGGCGATCCAGCGGCGCAGGAGCTTCACCCAGCCGAGCCGCTCGGCGGCGCTCTCGCCTAGGTCGTTGCGGCGCGGGTTGTAGCCGGCGACGCGGGGATCGGTCATCGCCGCGTCGTAGACGGTCGAGTCGCCGTGCTTCTCGGACAGCGACTTTCCGGCCACGAGCAACCGCCACTCGTTGACCCGGCGGCGGTCGAGGTTCCAGTTGCGGAAGACCTGGTAGACGGGCGCCACCGCCGTGCCGCCCGGGATCCCCGCCGGGGTGGTGGAGCCGGGACCGGCGAGCGTGAGCTCCGCCGACGGCAGCAGGTGGGGGACGGCGGCCATCGAGAGGAGAGCGCCCAGGTCGGCGGCATAGTCCATCAGCGTCTCGCCGCCGGTGGCGCCGGCCGCCGGGTCGCTGACGTAGGCGTAACCCTCCTTCCGCTCGCGCTCGCCGCCCACCCGCACGTACTCCGTCGCCGCCGGCAGGTCGGGGCTGAAGGACGAGGCGACGGTCAAGGCGGTGTCCGACGTCACCAGGGTGACGGCGCGGGTCTGGTTGCCGGCCTTGAGGAGATCGCCGACGCGGAAGAAGAGGCGGAAGAGGGTGTCCGTCCCCGTCACCGCCGCGCCCTGGCTGGAGATCGCCCCTTCGCCGGGGATGTCCTCCACCGGCAGGTCGGCGGGCACCGGGCCGTTGCGGCCGAAGCGGATCGACTGCGCGGCCTTGGGGGCGTGGAAGAGGACGTAGGCCGAGTCGTCGCCGGCGCTGCCGAGCTGGACGAAGCGGCTCGCCGCCTCGTCGTGGCCGGCGGTGGTGGCGGCGGCGTCGCCGCCATCGGAGAAGGTGGCGCCCGGCGGCAGCTCGTAGTCCATGTCGTGGTCGTAGGCGAGGGCGGCCTTGAGGTGCCCGGTCACCCCCGTCAGCGTCACCGTGGCGGCGTTCAGGAAGGCCACGTACTCGGCCGCCGTCGAGGGGACGAGGGGAGAGGTGAGGACCGAGGTCGCGCCGCTGCCGTCGGCCTGGGCGGCGAAGACGAGCTGGAAGCGGTCGGAGCGCACGAAGACCTGGCCGGCGGGCGGCACCGCCGGCTCCCACCAGAGCTTGATCAGCTTGCGGCGGCCGGAGGGGAAGAACTGCGCCTTGCGATCGACGGCTCCAATCGGGGCGGGCGCCAGCGCGGCGTCGTGGAAGAGCGTCGTGTCCTCGAACAGGCGCACCAGGTGGGTGCGGTCGGTGGGCAGGAGCGAGGTCTGCAGAAGCGCGTTGCGCTGCTCGACCAGGGCGTCCGCCGCCTCCGGCAGGATGGCGTTGCGGATCGAGCGCGCCAGGTAGAGCCAGAGGACGATGACCAGGGCGAGCGCCATGAGCGAGCACAGCACGTAGTCGGCGATGAGGCCGCCGGTGCCGAAGCCGAGGGCCGCCCCCGCCGCGCCCAGGGCCAGGAAGGGGAAGAAGTAGAGGACGGCGGAGGCGAGGGCGACCAGGAGGGGCGTCGCGTCGAGGAGCTCGAGGGCGCCGATCGGCTTGCCGCGCTTGGTCAGGTAGAGGATGAAGAAGACGATCGGCGCGGCGATCGGCAAACCGAAGAGGAGCAGCCAGCGCGGGACCTTGCCGAACTTGTCGTTCGGCGTGTTCAGGGTGGCGAAGAAGGCGGCCAGGCCGCCGGCGAGGACGAACGCCGAGGCGATGCCGAAGCCGGTCAGCCCGCCCACCCCGCGGTGAGTCAGGACGGCCGCCGAGATGCTGTAGAAGATCGCCGAGGGCGCTGAGAAGAGGAGGGGGAAGGCAAAGATCTCGAAAGCCGCGCGCTCGCCGTCCGGATCGGGAAGCTTCCAGGGCGGCGTCGTGAAGGCCTTGCTCGCGTGCGGGAGGAAGGGGAAGACGATGAGCTGGAGGCCGAAGTTGATCACCAGGGGGAGGAAGAAGAGCGCCCAGCGCCAGTAGCCGAAGCCGTAGGCGACGCCGAGGATTCCGTGGTAGTAGAAGTGGTAGCCGTCCTTCACCAGGTCGGCGGTGAGCGGCGGCGGCGAGAGCTTGGCGAAGGCCTCCTCGAACTCCGCCGAGCCGTGGATGCGCGCCGCCCCATAGACCTCCTCGAAGGCGGCCTTGAAAGCGTCGTAGAAGACCGCCGGCACCTCGGCCGGCGACGGCCACCAGCTGGCCCAGTTCTGGCCCTCGCGCGGCCCCGGCGCCCCCAGCACCTGGATGGCGACGCGGGTGTCGATCGGCCCGCGGGCGCCGAGCGAGAAGAGGGAGTCGCGGCGGCCGAGCCCGAGGTGGTCCTCGAGGTCGTCGATCCAGGGATCGGAGACGACGTCGGCGGCGACGTGGCAGAGGTGGCCCAGGGTGTAGGCACGGATCGCCGAGAGGGCCGGCGCGGACTGCGCGGCCGGCAGGCTGGCGGTCCCCTGCGCGGCGTGGCGGAAGAGCGAGAGGGCGAAATCCGTCGAGCGGGCGACCACCCGCTCGCGGTTCTCGTCCGGCGTGCCCTTGTGCAGCGTGCGGTAGATCCACTCGTGGCCTTCCGCCAGCACCGCCGCCGCCCCCGGGATGTTGGGGCCGGCGCTCCCCATGACGGCGAACTTGGAGATGCCGGCGGCCAGCGGGTGGGGCGGGTTGAGGTCGTCGGCGGAGGGCGGCGGCCCGTCGCTCATCATGGCGAGCGCTTTCTCGGCCAGGAAGAGCACCCGGTGGTCGAGGTCGGTGACGTGCGCCCCGGCGCGGCCGATCTTGGCGCGCAGCTCCTTGGCGACCTGCGCCAGGCGCGCCCGCGCCAGCAGCAGGATCGAGGTCTGGGTGAGGACGGCGGGCATCGCAGGCTCCTGTCTCAGGTGATGCGGAGGGCGCGCATGCCGGCGCCGGCGCCCAGGTCGCCGGTCAGGAACCAGCTCCAGAAGGTCGCCAGATCGGCGGGTGCCGCCGGGTCCGGCAG